>QKJM01000766.1 GCA_003249315.1 Archangium sp. | reverse complement strand
ATAGCCAGAACGCAATGCCCCCCATGCCACGCCTGTGGCCACCAGCGCCACTCCCAAGAGGATGCCGCCGCCCAGCAGGGGGGAGAAGCCGCTCTGGCCCAGCATCCCGTAGCGCAGTCCTTCCACCATGTAGACCATGGGGTTGAAGAGGCTGACGGTCTTCCACAGCGGGGGGAGCTGGCGCACCGAGTAGAAGATGCCGCCGAGGAAGGTGAGCGGCAGCATCACGAAGGTGGGGAAGAAGTTGATCTGCTCGAACTTTTCCGCCCAGATGGCCGCCAGCATGCCCAGCACGCTGAAGGTGTAGGAGGAGAGGAGCAGGAAGAAGAGGGTGGCGAACACGTGCTCCAGGTGGAAGTCGGTGAAGAAGGAGGCCACGAGGTAGGTGAGGCCGCCCACGATGAGGCCGCGTGCCATGGCGCCGCCGATGAAGCCGACCATCAGCTCGGCGGGCCCCAGCGGCGCCACCAGCAGGTCCACCACCGTTCCCTGAATCTTGGTGATGAACAGGGAGGAGCTGCTGTTGAGGAAGGCGTTGTTGGCCAGTCCCAGGAAGACGAGGCCTGGGACGATGAAGGCCAGGTAGGGCACGCCCTCCACCGTATGGACGCGCCCGGCCAGCGAGTAGCCGAAGACGACGAAGTAGAGCGAGGTACTGATGAGTGGCGAGAGGACGGTCTGGCCCGGCACGCGCATGAAGCGGCGGACCTCCTTCGCCAACAGGGTCTTCATCCCGATTGTGTTCATGGCCAGGGAGCAGGGGGGAAATGGGTGGATTCAGGCGGCGCTGGAGGGGGCCGAAGAGGGCTTGCCGCGGAGGATGTCGATGAGGATGTCCTCCAGGCGCGAGTGGCGTGTCTCCACGTCGCACACCGGAAGCCCCTGGGTGTAGAGGGCGCGCAGCAGATCTCCCGCGGGAGCGCAGCCCTCGCGCTCGGCGTAGACGAGGCTGAGGCCGTCCTCGGCGAGGGTGATGCCTGGGATGCGGGCCGCCTCGGGCAGGGTGGTGACGGGCTGGGTGAAGGTGACGACCAGGCGCTTCTCACCCAGCCGGCGCAGCAGCGCGTGCTTCTCCTCCACCAATAGCAGGCGGCCCTCGTTGATGACGCCCACCCGGTCGGCCAGCTCCTCGGCCTCTTCCAGGTAGTGGGTGGTGAGGACGATGGTGGTGCCCTCCGCGGCCAGCTTGCGCACGTACGTCCACAAGTCCCGCCGCAGCTCCACGTCCACTCCCGCCGTGGGCTCGTCCAGGAAGACGAGCCGGGGCCGGTGTACCAGCGCCTTGGCGATGAGCAGCCGGCGCTTCATTCCGCCGGAGAGCGCGCGCGTGAGGGCGTCCGCCTTGGTGTGCAGGTTGAGCGCGGTGAGGACCTCCTTCACCCGCGCCTCGTCCTTCCGCTGCCCGTAGTAGCCCTGCTGGATGTAGAGCGACTCCGCCACCGTGAAGAACGGGTCGAAGTTGATCTCCTGCGGCACCAGCCCCACCTGGTGGCGGGGGCCCACCGGATCCTCGTCCAGGTCCTTCCCGAAGAGGAGCATCTTCCCGCGCGTCTTGTTCACCAGCCCGCACACCGAGCCGATGAGGGTCGTCTTCCCGGCTCCGTTGGGTCCGAGCAGGGCGAAGATTTCTCCCGGTTGGATGGAGAGGTCCACGTCGGAGAGGGCGGTGAACTTTCCGTCATAGACTTTCGTCAGGCCGCGAAGCTCGAGCACGGGGGAGGAGGACATGATGGGAAGAGCCTCTACCATCACCTGGAACCCCACGGGAGCCCCGTCCGCTGCTACACTGTATCCATGCTTACCGTGAGAGAGCTGAAATCTCTGGCGTCGCGTCTGTCGGAGCAGTACTTCTGCCGGCAGGTGGGACCTTTCGCGCTGGTGCAGAAGCCGCCGCGGCCGGTGGTGGAGCAGATGGCCCTGAGGATGGGGGCGCAGCGGACGGTGCTGGGCAGCGGGATGGGCAGTCTGGAGTCCCTGCAGGTGTCGATGCTGTTGAACTTCGACGCGTTGCTGGTGGCCACGCTGCCGCCTTTGCGCACGCATGACGCGCTGACGGTGGGTCGTCTGCCGAGCTGCGAGCTGGTCATCAACGACCCCTCGGTGTCCAAGCAGCACGCGACGCTGCGGTGGCACGGGCCGGCCTCCACCTGCTGCGTGACGGACCTGCAGACGACCAACGGTACCTACATCAACGGGCAGCCACTCACGCCCTCGCAGGAATACATCATCCGGGATGGAGAGCTGCTGCGCTTCGGGGACGCGGACTTCGCCTTCTTCCTGGCGAAGTCTCTCTACGCCCGACTCAGCCGGGGGACGCAGGCGCGGGTGGGTCTCTAGTCGCGCCCGGGCCCTTGGAGGGCGGGGAAGCGCGGACGTGGGGGACGCGGCGCGCGCGGTGGGGTGTTCCCCTCCTTGCGGAGGCGGAAGGTGCGGGAGGGTTGCCTGCAGAGGGGGCGGGCGGCCTTGCCGTCCCCATGACACCCTGCTATCCGCCACCCTCTTCCCATACCCCTCGTTTCGGAGGCACCAGGACACACGATGGCCCAGAACTTCATCTTCACCATGCAGGACCTGCGCAAGGTCAAGGGAGGGAAGGAGATCCTCAAGGGCATCTACCTGTCCTTCTTCCCGGGCGCGAAGATTGGCGTCATCGGTCCCAACGGAGCGGGCAAGTCGACGCTGCTGCGCATCATGGCGGGCGCGGACACCGAGTTCTTCGGGGTGGCCAAGCCGGACCCGAGCGCGCGGGTGGGTTACCTGCCGCAGGAGCCGCAGCTGGACGCGACGCTGGATGTGAAGGGCAACGTCGAGCTGGGGCTCAAGCCGGTGCGGGACTTGATGGACCGCTTCAACGAGGTGAGCGCGAAGTTCGCCGAGCCGATGAGCGACGAGGAGATGGAGAAGCTGCTGGCCGAGCAGGGCCGGCTGCAGGACGCCATCGACGCGTGCAACGGCTGGGAGCTGGAGCGTACCCTGGAGATGGCGATGGACGCGCTGCGCCTGCCGCCCGGGGACGCGGACGTGAAGACGCTCTCTGGTGGTGAGAAGCGCCGGGTGGCGCTGTGCCGGATTCTGCTGGAGAAGCCGGACCTGCTGCTGCTGGACGAGCCCACCAACCACCTGGACGCGGAGAGCGTGGCGTGGCTGGAGCAGGCGCTCAAGGAGTACAAGGGCACCATCGTCTGCATCACGCACGACCGGTACTTCCTGGACAACGTGGCGGAGTGGATTCTGGAGCTGGACCGCGGCGAGGGGGTGCCCTGGAAGGGCAACTACTCGAGCTGGTTGGACCAGAAGCAGAAGCGGCTGGAGCAGGAGGAGAAGTCGGAGAGCTCCCGGCAGAAGTTCCTCAAGCGGGAGCTGGAGTGGGTGCGCTCCTCTCCGAAGGCGCGTCAGGCGAAGAGCAAGGCGCGTATCTCCGCGTACGAGGATCTGGTCAACCAGACGATGGAGAAGAGGGAGCCGACGGGCGAGGTGACGATTCCGCAGGGGCCGAAGCTCGGGGGGCTGGTGGTGGAGGCCCAGGGGCTGCGCAAGGCGTACGGGGACCGGCTGCTCGTGGAGGAGCTGAGCTTCAAGCTGCCGCCGGGCGGAATCGTGGGGGTGATTGGACCGAACGGCGCGGGCAAGACGACGCTCTTCCGGATGCTGACGGGCCAGGAGACGCCGGATGCGGGCGAGCTGCGGGTGGGCGAGACGGTGAAGCTGGCGTACGTGGACCAGAGCCGCGACGCGCTGGACGGGGACAGGACGGTCTTCCAGGAGGTGAGCGACGGGCTGGACTACATCGACCTGGGACGCGCGGGGCAGATGCCGAGCCGGGCGTACCTGGCGGGCTTCGCGTTCAAGGGGCAGGATCAGCAGAAGCGGGTGAAGGACCTGTCGGGCGGCGAGCGCAACCGGGTCCACCTGGCGAAGATGCTGCGGAGTGGCGGCAACGTGCTGCTGCTGGACGAGCCGACCAACGACCTGGACGTGGAGACGCTGCGCAGCCTGGAGGAGGCGCTGCTGAACTTCGCGGGCTGCGCGGTGGTCATCAGCCACGATCGCTGGTTCCTGGACCGGATTGCCACGCACATCCTGGCCTTCGAGGGGGACAGCAAGGTGTTCTTCTTCGAGGGCAACTTCGAGGACTACGAGGCGGACAAGAAGAAGCGCCTGGGTCCCGAGGCGTTGCAGCCGCACCGCATCCGCTACCGGCCGCTCACGAAGAACTGAGCGGCTGGTCCGAGGGGAGACCGAGGGGGGGCTGCGTGCCGTCCAAACCTGTCTGACAACCAGACCGGTTCGGAAGATTCGAGCCCAGCCCCTCTCGAGCCCTCCCCGGAGTGTCAGAGGATTCGCCCGGAGCAGGAGGGGCGTCCACGAACGGGATGGGAGTCTCGAATCGGGACACCTCCGAGGTGGGCTCTCCGAGGCATCCTTGGTTGGTCTCCTTCGTGCATTGCGCGGGCGGCATGCGACAGGCCCGCCTCATTCCGCTGCTGATTGTCCGTTTCCTGCTGGCCGGGGGGAGCGCGTGGGCCGCATCGGAGGAGTCCGTTCCGCGTGTCGACAGCGAGGCGGAGCTGCGCGCGCTGTACGAGGACGGAGTCCTCTCTGAGGAGGCCTTCGAGACGCTGCGGGAGTTGCTGCGCACGGGGGTGGACCCGCGGACGGCCACGCGGGAGGAACTGTATGCGCTACCGGGCCTCACCTGGGCGCAGGTGGATGCGCTGCTCGAGCACCGGGAGAGGACGGGGCGACGGGTGGAGCCGGAGGCGCTGGTGGAGGCCGGGGTGCTCACCGTGGAGCAGCTACGTCGGCTGAGGCCCTTTCTCGTGGAGGAGGGAGCGGAGAGGTCCGTCTCCGGGCGCCTGCGCCTGCTCACTGCGTATGCGGCGATGGACGGGGAGGCACCTCCGATGCTCCTCCATGCGCGGCTGGAGGGGCCCTCGGGCTGGCGAGGCGGAGGGGTGACCACGCTCACCAGACGCCGCCTGGGGATGGTGCGCTACGAGCCTCGGAGCGGGGCGTTGTCGGCGGAGCCGCCGGGCCTGGGGATGCACCTGCCGAAGCTGTACGTGCGATGGGAGGGGGAGAGGGCGTCGGTGCTGGTGGGGAGCTACCGGCTGGGCTTCGCGCAGCGGCTGACGCTGGACACCACGGGTCGCCCGGCGCCGGACGGCTTCGTACCCGATGAGGAATTCCTCTCACCGGGGATGCCGGAGCGACGCTGTCCGCTGTCTGGTGGAGGAGAGTCTTGTCTGTCGTTCGGGAGCGAGGGGCGTGTCACTCCGGACTTCCGCTGGACGGAGGGCTTCCGCGGCGTGGCGGGTACGGTCCGCGGACAGGTGGAGGGAGTGGCGCTGTCTCTCACCGGATTCGGCTCCTATCAGTCCAGGGGCCTCAACCAGTACGAGCTGTTCGACCGTGCGCTCTGTGCGGACCCGCGGTCGAGCAGCCGCGCGTGCCGGGCACCGGACGTGCTCGCGCTGCGCACCGGGGAAACGGCATCGGATGGGGCGCGCTTCCTTTCGCGCTCGCTGCCGGACGTCCTCCGCGAGCTGGCAGGAGGAGGGCACCTCACCGTGGGCTTCTCTCCGCGCGCGAAGGTGGGGGTGACGGGGTGGGGCGCGTGGCCGGTGTGGGCGGTGGAGGGTGTGGCGCTCGACTTCCAGGAGCACGCTCGCTACCCGGAGGGCGGTGGTTTCGGTGCGGTGGGGGTGGATGCGGCGTGGGGCACCGGGCCGGTGGACCTCTTCTTCGAGGGGGCGCGAAGCTTCGATGGGATTGCCGGGCGGGGCGGAGGCTTCGGCGCCCTTCAGCGCACGGTGCTGGGGGACGGGTGGCGGGAGCTGGAGGTGGTGCTGCGCTACTACGGGCGCGACTTCGCCAACCCCTATACCCGTGCCGTCTCCAGCGCGGACGAGTTCGAGGGCCTGCGCGCGAGGAACGAGCTGGGCGCTCGGGTGCGCTACCTGCATCGCACGGAGGACGAGGCGTGGCGCCTGTCGGGGACGGTGGACGTATGGACGCAGCCTCCTGGGGGAGCAGCGCCCGGCACCGTGCAGGCGCGAGCCTCGGCGAGGGTGGACGCGGTGGTGATGGAGGAATTCCAGCCCTCGCTCTGGGTGGAGCATCGCGACAAGGATCTGGGCCGCGACGGGCGGGGGCTGTGCTTCGAGGGGAGTGAGGGGACGCGACCGGGAGGGGAGCCGATTCCGTGCGCCGGGGCGCGGTACCTCCTGGGGGGCCGCGTGCGGTGGGAGCCCGACGAAGCGCTGGTGGTGGTGGTGCAGTACCAGCACGCGCTGGTGGACAGTCGCGAGCACCCCGAGGGCTTCCAGAGGGATGGCCGCGCGGTGTTGGACGTGCGCCTCCGGCCCTCCTCTTCGCTGCGGGTGCATGGGCGCGCGAGCTGGCAGGACGAGGACTTGTCCGAGCGCACTCGGCTCACCCAGATGCTGCGCGCCTCGCTGGAGGTGGCGTGGGAGGTGCTTTCGGAGCTGGGCGTGCGCGCGCGGTACGAGTGGGTGCTGGACCTGAAGGCGCCGGAGGGGGCGCGTACTCCGCCGGAGCTGGCCTGGCACCTCTTCCGGTTGGAGCTGGAGGGCCGCTTCTGAGCGGGGCCCTCGGAGTGGAGGCGAGGATGGAACTGGAGACACGTGTCCGGAGGTCGGTGCTGGTGCTGGTGCTGGGATGGGGGGGCAGCGCATGCGGGCCCCTCGGAGGGGATGTGGAGGTGCGCTGCGAAGGCTGGGAGCCGGGGGGCGTCGTCCTCACCGAGTTGCTGCCGGACCCGGAGGGTGTGGACACCGGACAGGAGTGGGTGGAGGTACACAACCCGGGGGACGCGGCGGTGGACCTGCGAGGGTTGACGCTCTACGCGGCGAGAGAGGGCGGCTCGCGGGAGAAGGGGTTCACCTTCCTGGAGTCGGTGTGGGTGGAAGCGGGGGCGCATGTGGTGTTGGGGGACGTGCGCTCCGAGTCGTTACCGGCCCACGTGGACTTCTCGTATGGCGATGGGCTGGGGGCCCTGGGCAACACGGGGGGCCGGGTGGGCCTGCGCTGTGGGGAACTGGTGGTGGACGAGGTGGCGTACTCCGGTCCCCTTCGCGCGGGCGTGGCCCGCATGTACGACGGGCGGTACGCGCCGGATGCGGAGGACAATGATGCGCCGGAGCGCTGGTGCGACGCACCTACGTCGATCGATGGCTCGCGGGGAAGCCCGGGGAGCGCGAACCCGGCCTGCGTAGAGCTTCCCGGGAGTGGCGATGGTGGCGTGGCGGTGGATGCGGGGACGCCGGGGGATGGAGGCATCCCGGAGGAGACATGCCTGTCCTGGGAGACGGGAGGCACCCGGGCGGTGGTGGCTCCGCATCCCGGAGACGTAGTGCTCACGGAGTTCATGGCGGACCCGAAGGCGGTGGCGGACGCGACGGGCGAG
>QKJM01000680.1 GCA_003249315.1 Archangium sp. | reverse complement strand
GCTTCACAGCATCCCCTGGCCAACAGAAGCTACTAACGGCCTTGGGAACTGGGACTGAAGCCCGGGGAGCCGGCCGCCGCGCTTCGAGCGCGGCGGGTGTCGATGACCACGCTGGGGGGCGTGATCTCCACTCGGTTCCACGGACATCGCGCCGGGGGGCGCGAAAGACCAGCCAGCTCCCGACGGGGGGAGGCCGCGCAACTTGCGCGGCCTCCATCCAACTTTTCCCGACCACCGAGACTCAGTCCACGTCCTGGCGCAGGCGCTCGGGGTCCACCAGCGTTATCTGCCCGCCCTCGTACGTCAGCAGCCCCTCCCGCGCGTAGAAGCGCAGCCACTTGTTCGCGCTCTCCCGCGTGACGCCGCACAGGTTGGCCAGCTCCGCCTGGGTGAGCCGGGGGATGATGACCCGCCCCGCCCCCGACTGCTGCCCCTGCGTGCGCGCCAGGTCCAACAACACCCGCGCCAGCCGAGCCCTCGCATCCAGAAAGGCCGAGTCATGCACTATCTGCGTGACGCGCCGCACCATGCGGCTGAGCACCGCCAGCAGGTCCATCGCCACCTGGGGACGCTCGGAGAGGAAGCGCCGGAAGTCCTCCTGGTGCAGACACAGCAGCGACGACTCCTCGCGCGCCACCGCGTCCGTGGAGCGCGGCTCCCCGTCCAGCAGCGCCAGCTCCCCGAAGGCGTCTCCCCGGCCCAGCAGCGACAGAATCACCTCCTTGCCCTCCGCCGAGCTCAGCCGGATGGCCACCTCTCCCCTCCGGACGATCAACAGGGCCGTCCCCACATCCCCCTGATGGAAGATGACCTCCCCCTTCGCGTACCGCCGCTGCTGCAGCAGCCCGGACAGGTGCTCCAGATCCTCCGGCCCGAGATGCTCGAACATGGGGATCTGCCCCAGTAGCTGTGCGTAGGACATACGTACACCTCTGTGAGACGACGAGAGAACGCCGAAGTCGCGGCCCCCTCGCGGCCTTCGCACCTCACCTTACCGGATTCCCCCTCCCCCCCCTCATCCCACCTCGATGCCTCCTTGACGATTCCACCGACATGGGAAATACTCAATTAGGCTGTTAAAGGCAGAATCCATCAAAGAGCCGATTCCCAGCATCTCCTGGAAGTTCGAAGCCTGAAGAAAAAAAAGACCCTCGCAACCAGGTCGACATCGCAGCAAGACCGGCAAAAACCGTTACTCGAGCAGGAGAAGTAGCGTGGGCACCGAGAGCCGAGAGAGCGAGAGCACCCCCAGCGCCAGGAGCGAGGCCTCTGCGAACCGAGAGCTGCCCACCCGCTTCGGCCGCTACGTGCTGCTCTCGCGCCTGGGGAAAGGCGGCATGGCGGACGTCTACCGGGCCCAGGCGCTGGGCGCGAGCGGGTTCGTCAAGCCGGTGGTCATCAAGCGGATTCAGCCGGAGGTGCTGCGGCAGCAGTCCTCGGTGCGGATGTTCATCGAGGAGGCGCGCCTCTCGGCGGTGCTCCAGCACCAGAACATCGTGCAGATCTTCGATTTCGGGGAGCACCAGGGGGAGTACTTCCTGGCGATGGAGTGGGTGCATGGGAAGGACCTGTACGACCTGACGCGCCGCGCCTCGGAGCGGGGGCAGAAGGTGCCACTGCCGCTGGCCTGCTACATCGCCATGGGGGTGCTCGCGGGGCTGGACTCGGCGCACCGGGCGTGCTCGGCGGCGGGGGAGCCGCTGAAGCTGGTACACCGCGACGTCAATCCCACCAACGTGCTGCTCTCCTTCGAGGGAGAGGTGAAGCTGACGGACTTCGGGGTGGCGCGGGTGGGCGTGGGCCCGTGCGAGGTGCGCGGCAAGCCCGGCTACATTCCGCCCGAGCAGCTCACCCGGAAGGAGCCGGACGCACGCGGAGACCTCTTCGCCCTGGGAGTCACCCTCTGGGAGCTGCTGGCGGGCCGGCCCCCCTTCCAGGGAGAGACGCTGGAGGTGCTCAAGCAGACGGTGGCGCTCAAGCACCGGCCGCTGCGGCTGAAGGAGGTGGCGCCCGAGGTGCCGGCCGCGCTGTGCGAGGTGGTGGATCGGTGCGTGCGCGCCAACCCGGACGAGCGCTACGCGAGCGCGGCGGAGGCGCTGGACGCGCTGGGAGATTTCCTGCAGTCCGCCGGCCTGCGCGTGTCCCAGCGAGCATTGGCGGCGTGGATGGCCTCCCTCTACACGCCAGAGGAGCGCACCCGGCCGGTGGACCCACCCCTGCCGGTGGAATCGGCCCGGCCGGCGGAGTCGACCCGGCCGGCGGAGTCGGTCCGGCCGGTGGAGTCGGCCCGGCCGGTGGAGGTCCGCGCCCCCCAGTCTCCCGCGAGCCTCCCTCGAGTCACGACGCAGGAGCCGGCCACCCCCCCGCACCTGGCGGGCGAGTTGGAGCGGGTCCCCCCCGTGCGGCTGCTGGCGCGGTTGATGGTGGCGCGGGCCACCGGGAAGCTGCGCTTCGAGAACCAGCGGCAGGCCAAGGAGCTCTTCTTCAAGGCGGGCCGGCTGGTGTCAGTGCGCTCCAACCTCGAGGAGGATCGGCTGGGCCGCTACCTGCTGGCGAACGGGAAGCTGTCGCCGGAGCAGTGGCTGCGGGCGGCGGGCACCCTCACGCCCCTCTCCGGGCGGCTGCCGGAGGCGCTGCTCGCCTCGCGCGTCCTCACGCCCAACGAGCTGGCCGAGTCCCTGCACTCGCACCGGTCCGCGGTGGCGCTGGGCGTGCTGCGCTGGACGAGCGGACGCTTCTCCTTCCACGAGCACGAGCTTCCCGCCCGCGACGGCACCGAGGACTGCCTCGGCGGCCTGCCCCTGCTCAACGAGGGCGTGCGGACCCACTACTCCCTCGAGCGCCTGGCCCGCGACCAGGAGTCGCTGCGCGACACGCCCCTGCTGCGCAACCCCCACGCCCCCATCACCCAGGACGAGCTGGCGCTCTCCGCCTCCGAGCTGCGCGCCGTCTCCCTCCTCAAGCCGGGCGGCACCCTCGGCAGCGCCCTCTCGTCGCTGCGCCGGCCCGAGGACGAGCTGCCCCTGCGGCGCGTGGCCCTCCTCTTCACCGAGGTGGGCCTGCTCGACGCCGCCTGAGCCCCCTCAGCGGATGGTGATGGGGATGTTGTAGAGGAAGCACACCGGCACCTTCTGGGGCTTGTACTGCCAGCCCTCCTTGATGCCGGCGATGATGTCCTCGTCCGCTCCGGGCACGGACTTCACCGCCTTCACCTCGTACACGTGCCCGTCCGTGGCCACGCAGATGCGGTACATGCCGTTGAGCGTGCCGCTGTTGCGGTGCATCTGCTTGAAGACCTCGGACAGCCGCGGCGGCGTCTGCTTCACCACGTCCCGCTGGATGACGAAGGGCGGCACGTTCTTCGGCTTCACCTCACCGGTGCCGCCGAGCTGCCCGCCAATCACGCCTCCCACCACCCCGCCAATCACCCCACCCACCACACCTCCCACCACACCCCCCTCGACACCACCCTCCACCTCTTCCTCCACGGCCTCCTCGGGCTCCGACTCCACCTCGGGCTCCGGCTCCTTCGGCGTCTCCTCGACGATGGGCTTCACCTGATCCGGCTGGCGAACCACCATCTCCTTGCGCGGAGTGGGCTTCTTCTTCTTCACCGTGCGGGTCGCCGCGGGCGGAGGAGGCGGTGGCGGCGGCGGAAGCTGCCTCAACAGCGACAACTCCAGCACCTTCTCCTCCGGCTCCTGCTTCGGTTCCGGGGAGGCCATCAACACCAGCCAACCAATGACACCCGCATGGACTACCACGGAAAACAAGGCAGGACCGAACAGGTGGGAATTCTGAGTATTCTGCTGCGCGAACATGGGCTCTGGAAGAGAGAGGGGGCACCCCCTCATAGCACAATCCAGGGTTCTGTCTCCTAACCCCTCGGGTCATGTGCGTGAACTTCAAGTGAAAAGTCGGCGGGTACTTGGAATTAAGTCCCAAATGTTGATAGATGGCCGCCCGGCTGGCGAGTGCAGTCGGGCGTCCCTGACGGTGCTCGTGGGCCATCCCCCTTCTCTCCCCGAAGAGGCTCCACGTGCAGATGAAGCATAAAAACGCTCTGAGGCTGATGGCGGCCCTGGGCGCCGTATC
Source organism: Archangium sp. (assembly GCA_003249315.1). Lineage (GTDB taxonomy): Bacteria > Myxococcota > Myxococcia > Myxococcales > Myxococcaceae > QKJM01. Next base: position 3,337 of record QKJM01000680.1, on the reverse strand, counting down.
GTGCGGCGGCTCGATGCAGGCGGGTGATACGTACCAGGGATTCCTGGATGGAACGGCACTCGACTCGAAGTTCCAGCCCTCCTCGTCCTACTATGCCCCCAGGACGGGCAGCGCGGGCGGCGAGGCCATCTCCTTCTACAACCTGGGCCTCGTCTCCAGCAGCGACAAGGCGCTGAGCAAGGACAGCAACGGAAACCCGGTGCTGCCGGCCAGCAAGGTGTCGGTGGAGGCCTACGCCTTCACCGAGAGCTGCAAGGAGGGCAAGGAGTACGACCTCCGCCTCGACGCGTACCGCGAGGACTCGCAGTACCCCGTCTTCAAGAGCCTCCCGTTCGCCAACTCGTCCTCCTCGGCCCCCGCGGTGCTGCCGCTGGTGAAGGTGAAGGCGTGGACGGGCGTGTCCTCGTACACCTGCAACGCCATCAAGAGCGCGATGTCCCTGGAGGACGGGGCCTTCGGCGGTCAGGCGGCCGAGACCGAGACGCTGGCGATGATGCCGGTCATCGACGGAGCCCGGAGCATCGACGCCCTGAGCGACACCTCCACCTTCGGGCCGAGCTACGGCTGGTACAAGGGCCTGCAGCTCGCGTTCCTGGACGGCGGCGCGGTCTCCGTGGACGGAGAGGGCAACGTGAAGACCATGGACGGCGTGTGGCTCAAGCCCTCCAGCAGCTCCGCGAAGCCCACCGACAGCTCCGCGAAGCTGGTGCTCCAGGCGAAGCCCGGTGACGCCGAGTGGTCGCCGGTGGTGCGGCTGCGCCAGATGGCCGACGACGGCAACACCTACACCAGCCTCTGCTACGACCCGCCGTGTGCCGAGGGCGCCGTCGACATGACGACCGTGAACACCTACACCGGCATGCTCTTCCTGGTGGGGAGCGCTCAGTGAGTCCCTTCACCTCCTCCGAGACACACCACATGAAGACCTCCATCCTTCTTCGCGGCCGGGCGTTGCTGCTGGCGCTGCTGGCGCTGGTCGTCCTGCCGATGCCCGTGCTCGCCGCGGGCGAGAACTACGGCCGAGTGGCCGGCTACGTGTATGACCCCACCGGCACCCCGCTGTCCGAGGTGCCGCTGACCATGAGCGGCCCGGCGCTGCAGCAGCCGGTGTCCCGCACCAGCGGCGAGGACGGCCGCTTCGAGTTCGGCCAGCTCCCCCCGGGAGAGGGCTACGAGCTCGTGGTGAAGGTGGAGGGTTTCACCCCCATCAAGAAGAAGGGCATCATCGTCCGCCTGGGGCAGAGCACGCCCGTGGACGTGAAGCTCGAGGTGCTCACCGAGACCGAGGCGGTGGCCACCTATGAAATCGTGGAGAAGGTCAACCCCATCATCAACCCCGAGTCGGCGCAGACCGGCGCGGTGCTGACGGCGGAGAAGGCCGCGTCCACGCCCGTCTACAACCAGGTGCAGGCCATTCCGCAGCTCGTGGCCGGCGTGGGCCCGGGCAACGCCCCGAGCAGCCGCGGTGGCCTGTCACGCTACGGCAAGTTCTTCGTGGACGGCATGGACACCACCGACGTGACGGATGGCTCCATCACCGCCCCGATGAACTACTACGCGGTGGAGAACTTCGAGGTCATCACCGGCGGCCTGGACGCCCAGTACAACTCGCTGGGCATGGTGCAGAACGTGGTGACCAAGTCGGGCTCCAACAAGTTCACCTACGACGTGACGCTGATCGCCTCGCCGGACTTCGGCAACTTCAAGTCCAGCTACTCCTCGGGCCAGAGCCCGATGACGGGTGACTACACGCAGAACAGCGCGCCGCAGGCCATCACCTCCTTCTACAGCCCGCTGGTGGCGGTGGGTGGCCCCATCATCAAGGACCGGCTGTGGTTCTACGCCAGCGGCCAGTGGAACTTCTCCAACCGCGAGACGCCGCTGACCATCAACGGTGAGCAGGAGAACCGCCCCACGGACACCCAGACGCGGCTGGCGCGCCTCAAGCTCACCTGGCAGCCCACCGACAAGGACCGGCTGTCCGTCGCGTTCAACTACGACAACAACGTCATCAAGAACAGCACCTCCGCCTCGTACGCGATGAACCTCCACAAGGACGCCGAGGCGCAGATCGACCGCGGCGGCTTCTTCTTCATCGTCAACTACGACCGCACCTTCAGCGAGAACGTCCTCTTCCAGCTCCAGACGGGCGCCACCTACAAGAACGCCTACTTCGGCCCGATGAACCCGGACCAGACGGCGATCGCCCACTATGACATTCTCAGCCGCTACACCACCATCACCTCGGGCTCGCTGTCCAACACCCAGGGCAACTTCCTGGAGCAGGACAAGCTGCGCTTCCAGTTCGACCCCACCCTGCTCTTCAAGGTGAAGAACCACCAGATGAAGGCGGGCGTGCAGTTGGGCTACATGATGGGCACGGATCGCCAGGGCACCTACGGCAACCTGCGCTTCGAGGACCGGGGCGGCTTCTGCAACCCGGATGACCCGAGCACCCACTCCTACTGCAACGCGCTGGTCACCTTCTACGGCGACAACAACGAGCCGGGCGCGCTGACCACGGATGGCTCGGTGCTCCAGGGCGGCGTGTTCTTCCAGGACCGCTGGACGGTCAACCGCAACCTCACCCTGGTGGGCGGCATCCGCGCGGACGTGGGCGCGCTGTACGCCGACGACGGCCAGCACATCACCAACCTGGTGGGCGTGGGCCCGCGCCTGTCGGCCACCTACGACGTCAGCGGTGACCGCAAGACGCTGGTGAAGGCGCACTACGGCCGCTCCAACGAGGTGGGTGACGTGTACATCGCCCAGCAGGGCAACCCGGACCTGATGCGCGTGGTGTCGTATTGGGACAGGAACAACCTGCGCTTCGCGGACTGCGTGCCCAACAGCACCGACTCCAGTTGCCGCACCTACGGTGGCCCCACCGGCCGCGAGTTCGAGAAGACGCACACCCCGCCGAGCGTGGACGAGCTGAGCCTGGGCCTGCACCGCGAGGTGGCCGAGGGCATGGTGTTCGGCGCGGACTTCACCTACCGCCGCTACAACAACCTGTGGGTGGACGAGGAGGTGAACCAGATCTGGGACGCCTCCGGTACCCGCGTGGTGGACTACGTGGACGGCGAGCAGCACACGGTGGTGCGCATCCGCAACCCGGACGACGCGTGGCGTGACTACAAGGGCATGGACCTGTGGCTGCAGGGCAAGGTGGGCGGCCTGGACATGCTGGCCAGCTACACCCTGGGCTTCAACAACGGCACCGTGGGCAGCTACTTCGACGGCTACGGCGACAACCCGCGCATGCGGAACCTGTTCCTGGGCCCCACGCCGGACGACATCCGCCACACCTTCAAGGGCTCGGTGGGTTACGCGACCA
>QKJM01000313.1 GCA_003249315.1 Archangium sp. | reverse complement strand
AGGAGCCCGCGCTCGTCGTCCAGGCGTAGGTGAGCGGGTCTCCATCCGGATCGCTGGCCCCGATGGAGAGCTCCAGGGTGTCGCCAGCGAGCGCCGTCGCGGAGGACACGGTGATGGTCTCATCCACGACGGGGAGGAGATTGGCGGTGGGGTCGTTCACCACCTCCACGTCCACGGTGGCCGGGGTCGAGCCACCCTTGCCGTCCGAGACCGTCACCACGAGGCTGTAGATCGTGGTGCTCGAGAGCGTGGGGGCCGTCCAGGTGCGGCTTGCTCCCTCCTCGATGCCGAAGGTCCCCACGGGAGCGGCCGGGGAGGCCTGGGACCAGCCGTAGGCGAGCGCGTCCCCATCCGCATCGCTGGCGACCACCGTGAGCGTGGTGCTCGTGCCCTCGGTGATGGAGGCCGGCTCCGCGATGAACGAGGTGACGGTGGGCTTCTCGTTGGGGACGGGGATGGTGATGGCGATGGACTCGGAGGAGGCGGCGTTGCCCGCTGCGTCATAAGCCTTCGCGTTGAGCGTATAGGCACCGGGGGAAGTGCCGGTGGAGTCCCACTCGCACGAGAAGGTCGCGCCGGATTCCCTGGTCGTCGCGTCGGTGCAGGCGAGCGTGTCGGAGAGGAAGAACTCCACCTTCGTCACCTGGCCCGAGTCGTCCTCCGCGGCGGCTTCCAGCGTCCGCACGCCGGTGACGACCTCATCCGGGAGCACGCCTCCCGTCACCCGGACCCGCGTAGGGGCCGTCTTGTCCTCTCCGGCAGGGGGTGGATCCTTCTTCGACAGCACGTCGCACCCGAGCCCGCAGAGGGACAGCAGCAGCAGCGAGGAGGACAGCTTCCACGATGTCCGGCGGTTCCACCGGACCAGTTCCAGTTCACGCATGGTTCTCTCCTAGGGAGAGGAATCCTACGTGTCTTCTCCTCCTGCACCGCCCGTGTCCCGGAGGCCTGCCTTCTGATCGTTTGCTGGCTCACATCTCCGGAACCACATGCACGCGCTCGCCCCGCCTCACCCCGAGCACCTCGGCCGCGCTGCCGTCGCGCACAGAGACCTCCAGCAGCCCCGTACTGCCCACCAGCGCCAGGGGTTCTCCGGGGGCCACGGTCTGATAGTGCGCGTGCGGTGCGTTCTTGATGACCGCGGCGCCGAGCCGTACCTGGAAGCGAGCCGGCAGCAGTGCCCCGGGGATGTTGGTGATGAGGTTGCCGTAGGTGTCCACATGGAGCACCTCGCCCATCGGACGCCCCTCCTCCTCCGTTGGGGGAGGGAAGGAGAAGGGGGCCTCCAGGTGCTGCAGCGGGCTGCCCAGGCGCTCCAGCGGCACACCCGCCGCGAGGTGGCCCGCCGCGGGGGCGAACACGTCCCGGCCATGGAACGTCCGCGACTGCCGCGGGCCCCAGTATGCGGGTTCGTTCAGCTCGACGGCCGCCGCCAGGCCCCCCAGTTGCTCGATGGCCGGCACCATCAGTCCGTTGTCCGGGCCGACGAAGAGGTCTCCTCTCCGGGCTCGTGCCGCCACTTCCCGCCGGGTCGAGCCCACGCCCGGATCCACCACCGCCAGGTGCAGCGAGCCTGGGGGAAAGGACTCCACCGCGCTCCACAGCAGGAAGGCCCCGGCCCGCACGTCCTGGGGGGGAACGGCATGGGTGAGATCCACCAGGAGTGCCCCGGGGGCGACTCGGAGGAGCGCGGCCTTCATCTGCCCGACGTAGGTGTCCGTCTGTCCGAAGTCCGAGAGCAGGCTGACGAGGTATGACATGGGAGGACCCTCCGGGGGTGGGGCGGGCACATCCTCGACGATGGGGTCTCGGCTATCCAGGCAGTCGGCGCTAGATTCTCATTTCTTACAGCCCAGGAGGTCTCTGACGGATGGAAAACGAGCAGAGCCAGGAGCGCATGCAGGCCGTGCTGCGGTTGCCCGCTGATCGGCGCTACACCTACTTCCTCCAGCGCGTGGTGGAGTCCGGCGAGGTATGGGGTCTCGATGGAGAGGGCTGGGCGCTGGCCCTGGATGACGAGGGGCGGGATGTGCTCCCGCTGTGGCCCTCTCCCGAGTTCGCCGCCATCTGCGCCAACCGGCTGTGGTCCGGCTTCCAGCCACGCAGCATCCCGCTGTCGGTGCTGCTGGACAACGTGCTGCCGCAGCTGGCGGAGGATGGGATGCCGGTGGGCATCTTCTTCACCCCCGCGGGCCAGGGCCATCCGGTGTCGGCGCGCGAGCTCATCGAGGCCCTGCGCGCCGTACACGGGGTGCAGGCCTAGAGGACGCCGCGGCGCTCCTGGTCTCGCTCGATGGAGCGGAACAGCGCGCCGAAGTTGCCCTCGCCGAACGAGCGGTGGTTCCGCCGTTGGATCAGCTCGAAGAAGATGGGGCCCACCATGTTCTGGGTGAAGATCTGGAGCAGGTAGCCCTCCTCGTCGCCGTCCACGAGCACGCTGTGGCCTTGAATCCGCTCGTGGCTCTCCTTGACGTTGGGCACCCGGTCGAACACGGACGCGTAGTAGTTGGCGTCGATGTCCAGGGTGGGCACCTTGCCGCCCACGGCGTCGAGCGAGTTCAGCAGATCCTCACTCAGCAGCGCGATGTGCTGCACGCCCGGGCCCTTGTACTCGCGCAGGTACTCTTCGATCTGCGACTTGGACTCGGTGCCCTCGTTGATGGGGATGGAGAACGTCTTGCAGGGGGACTGCAGCGCGAAGGAGTGCAGGCCGGTGCGCTGGCCGCGGATGTCGAAGTAGCGCAGCTCGGTGAAGCCGAACACCTTCTTGTAGAAGTCCGCCCAATGGCCCAGCGTGCCCTTGTACACGTTGTTGGTCAGGTGATCGATGAACAGGAAGCCCTTGTTGGGCACCTGCACCGGCTCCGGGTGCGCGGTGAACTCGGTCGTCCAGAGGTTGCCCTCGGCGCCGCCCCACCGGTCCACGAAGTAGATGAGGCTGTCGCCGATGCCGTGGATGGCGGGCTTGTCGAGCGTGGCCTTGCCGGCCTCTCCGCCGGTGTACGGACGGGCACCGCGCTTCACCGCCTCCTCGAAGGCCTTCGCCGCGTCCGCCACCCGCCAGCCCATGGAGCTCACGCAGGGGCCGTGCTTCTCGAGGAAGCGCGCGGCGAAGGAGCCCGGCTCATGGTTGACGAGGAAGTGGATGTCGTTCTGGCTCCAGCCATCCACCGCCAGCGTGTGGTGGCGGTAGAGCCTGGAGAAGCCGAGCTCGCGGAACAGCGACTCGAGCTGCTCGGGGGTGGTGCTCGCGAACTCGATGAACTCGATGCCTTGCAGGCCCAGGGGATTCTCAGGGGTCATCATGGGATTCCTCACTTCTCCATCCAGGACTTCCAGTAGTCGGGGTTGGCGACGCGACGCGCCGCCTCGGTCAGTTGCAGCGGGCGGCGGGTGTCCACCATCACCGCCTGCTCGTTGGTGCGCTCCTTGGTGTGGCTCGCCTTCACCGCTTGTGGCTGGGGCCCGTGATGGATGCCCTGCGGGTGGAAGGTCACCATTCCCGCGCCGATGCCCGCGCGGCTGAAGAAGTCACCGTCGTGGTAGAAGATGACCTCATCGAAGTCGATGTTCGCGTGGTAGAAGGGCACTCGCAGCGCGCCAGGGTCTCCCACCTCCAGCGGGCGCGGGAGGAAGGTACACACCACCGCGTTGCGCATGAGGAAGGTGCCGTGTACTGGCGGCGGCAGGTGGTAGCGCTCGGAGGACACCGGGCGGATGTCCGCCACGTTGAGCTGCCACACCGTCAGGTCTCCCTTCCAGCCCACCACGTTGAGCGGGTGGAACGGGTAGAAGACGGAGCTCAGTCTCCCCTGGCGCTTCACCTTCACCTCCCACTCGGTGCGGCCCGGCTCCGCGGGCGGCGCCTCCGGCGTGGGGACGTTGAGGACGTCCGGATCGAACAGGGCGTGCTTGCCCAGCAGGCCCCGGTCCGGCAGCTCCACCTCGTCGGCGGACTCGATGACCAGGAAGGACGTGGGCTCGGTGGGGGCCAGCCGGTACACCGTGCCGCGCGGAATCACCAGGTAGTCGCCCTTGCGGTAGGCGAGCGGGCCGAAGTCCGTCTCCAGCCGCCCCGCGCCCCGGTGGACGAAGAGGATTTCGTCCCCGTCCGCGTTGCGGAAGAAGTACGGCATGGGCTCGGTCAGCCGCGCCATGCCCAGGGTGACATCCGCGTTGTAGAGGAAGTCCACGCGGCCCTGGAGCCAGTCCCCGCCCATTCCGGGCAGCTCGCTCGTGGAGAAGGCCTCCGGGCGCAGCTCGCCCTCCAGGCGCACCCAGTTCACCGGAGGTTCCGTCCGGTACAGATGGCTCACGCGACCGAAGAAACCGCGTCGCCCGAACTCCTCCTCGACCGTGCCCTCGGGGATGTCCACGTGGGCCTGCCGGGTCGTCCTGCCCTTCACATAGTGCATGGGGCCTCCCTCGGGCCCCATGAGTAGGTGCGGCTGTCTTCAGAAGAAAGCATAATGTCCTGTCCGACTCGTTCGAAATTCTTGATGATGTGCCCACATGCGAATCACCCTGGACGCACTGGAGACGCTGGAGGCCATCCATGAGATGGGCAGCTTCGCGGGAGCGGCGCAGCGGCTGCACAAGGTGCAGTCGGCGGTGAGCTACACCATCCGGCAGTTGGAGGAGGCGCTGGGGGTGGAGCTCTTCGACCGGAGCGGCCACCGGGCGCGGCTCACGGATGCGGGGCGGCTCCTGCTGGACGAGGGGAGGGTGCTGCTCACGCGGGCCCGGAGGCTGGAGTCGCTCGCCGAGCGGCTGCAGGATCGGTGGGAGCCGCGGCTGGCGGTGGTGATTGATGGCATCCTTCCCATGGAGCCCATCCTCCGGGTGCTCAAGCGCATGGCGGACGAGGCCGTGCCCACGCGCATCCAGGTGACGGTGGCGTTTCTCGGCGGGGTGCAGGATCGCTTCGAGAAGGATCGGGCGGACCTGATGTTGGTGAAGGACTACACGCCGAACCCGGCGCTGATCGCCCACCGGTTGCCGGAGGTGGAGGCGGTGCTGCTGGCCAGCGCGGAGCATCCGCTGGCGCGCGCGGAGAGGCCGCTGGAGCTGGCGGACCTGCACCGGCACGTGGAGCTCACCGTGCATGATCCGAGCGGGAGCCAGCGGCTCCGCAACCCCCATCTGCTCGGATGCGATCGCGTCTTCTATCTGAGCGACTTCCTCACCAAGAAGGCGGCCATCCTGCTGGGGCTGGGGGTCGGATGGATGCCGCTGTACCTGGTGGAGGAGGAGCTGGAGGCGGGCTCCCTGCGCGAGGTGCCGTACCGGGCCGGCTCGCGCTTCTACTTCACTCCCTCGCTGGTACACCCGGCGGATCGGCCATTGGGGCGGGCGGGCCAGCGCTTCCTGGAGCTGCTGGTCTCCGGCGGGTTTCCGCACGCGCCCGTGGAGTCCCCGCCTCCCCAGCCGTCTCCGAAGAGGAAGCGGCCCTCGAGCAGGGGACGCCGGAGTCGTTGAACTCAATCCCCTCGCTGGCGGAGTCGTTCGAGCTCGGCGTGTGACTCCGCCAGGCGTCGCTCCAGCTCCTCGCGCCGCCGCGTCTCTTCTTCGCGCCGCCGCGTCTCTTCTTCGCGTCGCCGCGTTTCCTCCGCCAGACGCAGCTCCAGCTCTTCCCGCTGTCGTGCTTCATTCGCTCGGAGTCGGGCCTCCTCGTCCACGCGCTGCTGCATCCCGGCCATCAGCTCCTCCAGCCGGGCGATGAACTCGTCGGACTCCAGCAGCAGCGCGTGGCCTGCCCAGAAGCGCAGCCGCTCCCCCTCCACTTGCAACTCCAGCCCCAGAACCTCCGAGGTGTAGCGGCCCTGTCGCGGCTCCATCCGCGTGTACTCGCGGGCCTCGGGCGATGAAAGCCGGTACGCCTCCAGTCGCTGCCTCGCCCGGTCGTAGATGAAGTATTCGGGGATGCCGAGCCGGGCGTAGCGCTCCACGTTGTACTCGGCGTCCTTCTTGCGGTCGCCGCCCACGTGGACCTCCATCACCCAGTCCAGCCCGCAGCCCTCGTGGCTCACCACCCACTTGTCCCGCTCGTGCGTCTCGACGTCCAACACCGCCAGCAGGTCCGGCGCGAAGCGCCGCTCCCCCGGGTAGTAGATGGGCAGCTCCGCCCCCAGATACACCTTGCGCCGTTGACGCGTGAAGTAGCCCTGGAGCGCATCTCTCGCCCCCACCTTGGCCCGGAAGTGCCTGTCCCCCTCCGGCATGGCCATCTCGTCCCACGTCACCTCCCCAGGCAGTGATGCCACCACCTGGGCCCGTTCCTCCTGACTCATCGCCTCCCACTCCTCCTGCGTGGGTGCCCGGGGAAAGGCGTCCGCACCCTCACTCGAGTGCCGTGTCATGCCTGCTAGCGTGCGTCGGCCTACTTTTGCAGTCAACTGCCCCCGGCCGCCCTTCAAGCAAGGGGCGCGCCATCTGTCAGAGGCTCGATTCCCCGAGTGCGGCGGGTGGGGCGTTCTCTCTGCCCCGTCTCCCTCAGGGGTCGGGCGCGTCTCCGGCCGTGGACGGTCCGGCCTCGGAGCCGTCGCTCCGCCGAGATCGGTATAGAGTCGCCCTCACTCCATGGCTGCCTACACCTCGCTGGGGGCGCTCCGCGCCGCCGTCCTTGTCCTGGTCACGAGCTGTGCCACGCTCGTGCTCGAACTCGTCGCCAACCGGCTCCTGGCTCCCTTCATTGGGGTGTCCCTGCACACCTGGACGAGCATCATCGGTGTGGTGCTCGCGGGCATCAGCGTGGGCAGCTACGCCGGGGGGCGCCTGGCGGATCAGGGGCTCTCGCCCCGTTGGCTTGGGGGACTCACCGCCGCCGGGGCGCTCGCGGCGCTCCTTCCGCTGGGGCTGGTTCGGGTGCTCGGAGATGGCGAGCTGCTGCGGGCCATTCCCATCCTGCCACGCACCTTCCTCCTCACCTTCCTCGGCTTCTTCCCCGCGAGCTTCATCCTCGCCATGGTGACTCCGGTGGCCCTGCGGCTCCTGCTGCCGGAGCTACGGCGGGCCGGGCGTGTCGCGGGCCTCCTCTATGCGCTGGGCACCCTCGGGAGCCTCGCTGGCAACTTCCTCACCGGCTTCGTGCTCGTGGCCTGGTTCTCCGTCACCACCATCGTGCTCACCGTGGCCGGTGCGCTGCTCGTCTGTGCGCTGCTCGCGCTGCTCGGAGGAACGACACCGGCCTCCTCGGCCCCGGCGCCCGAGAATCTCGCGGTCGAGCCCTCCCCGGAGGAGGTCGGCGCGGCGCCCGTGGAGCGGCCCCGTCCGAGCGTCCTGGATCTGGGCTCGAGCCCGGTGTTCGCGTGCGCCTTGGTGGCGGGCGCGAGCTTCTGCACCCTCGCCATCGAGCTGGCGGCGAGCCGCATCCTCGCGCCCACCTTCGGCGTGTCGCTCTTCAGTTGGACGGGCATCATCGGCGTGGTGCTGGCGGG
>QKJM01000597.1 GCA_003249315.1 Archangium sp. | reverse complement strand
ATCTTCCAGTGGAGCCAGCTCCTCACCCTGCGCGCGGGCGGCTCCACGGTTTGCGGCGTCTCCGAGCGCGTCAACTGCGAGACGGTGTGGAACTCGCCCTTCGCGAGCGCGCTGCATGACACGCTGCGCATGCCCGTGGCCGCGCTCGGCCTGGTGTGGGGCATCGTCGCGGTGGCGCTCTCCTCCCTCTACCTGGTGTGGCGGCGCAGCGGCTACACCGTGCGGCCCGCCACGAACGGCCTGCGCCTCGTCGCGGGGGCCGGCTTCGCCGCCACCGTCGTCTTCGCTGGCGCGAGCGCGAGCGCCGGGGCCCTCTGCCTCACCTGTCTGGGCACCTACTTCCTCACGCTCGCCTTCGCCGGCGTGGCCTGGCGTGGCCTCCCCGGGCCCGTGATGCCCCTGCCGGGCGAGTGGGGCCGGGCCCTCCAGTGGACGGGTGGCTTCACCCTCGCCGCCTACGTGGCGTTGCTCGCTCCCGGGATGGCCACCCCCCACGCTCCCTCCGGCGCCGAGGCCTCCATCTCCACCGCGCCCACCACCGACGCCCCGGGCTCCCTGGAGTCCTACCTGCGCGGCATGCCCATGCAGGAGCAGCAGGCCGTCTCCAACGCCCTCGAGGCGTATCGCCAGGACAAGCCCCTGCCGCCGCTCGCCGCCGCGCGTCGTCGCTACGGGCCCGTGGATGCTCCGGTGAAGATGGTGGAGTGGACCGACAGCCGCTGCCCCCACTGCAAGAGCCTGGTGGAGGTGCTCGCCCTCATGAAGAAGCGCCTGCCCGAGGGCAAGCTGTCGCTCGAGGCTCGCCAGTTCCCCCTCGACGCGGACTGCAACCCCTCCATGCCTCCGGGGGCCTCCGACGGCACCGGCGTCCGCTGCAACGCCGCCAAGGCGCAGATCTGCCTCGAGCAGGCCCCCGACTTCTGGGAGCTGCGCGAGAAGCTCTTCGCCTCCCAGTCCACCCTCACGGTGGACAAGGTGCTGGCCATCGCCTCCTCCGGCTCCGTCTCCTCCTCGCAGCTCGAGCAGTGCATGAAGGACCCGGAGACCACCCGGAAGCTGCGCGAGGACGTGGAGTACGCGAAGCAGCATGACCTGCATGGCACGCCGCTCGTCGTCATCAACGGCCGGGAGGCCATGGCGATCCCCTCCTTCCTCTACGCACTCATCCTCGCCGACGGCGACGCCAGCAACCCCGCCTTCCGCGTGTTGCCCGCGCCGCAGCCGATGCAGGCCCACTCGCACTGAACCGCTTCGCATGGGAAAGCGTGACAAGAAGCCCGAGCCGCCCGCACCGGCGGCTCCCTTCAACAACCCTTTCGCCTCTCTCGGTCTCCAGAGAGAGGCGCTGCCTCCCGGGCCCGCGCCGTCTCCCTCGAAGGCCGAAACCGAAGCCCCCAAGGGCCCCGCGCGCGCCGTGGTGCGCCTGGAGCGGAAGGGGCGTGGTGGCAAGGAGGTGACGGTGGTGGAGCAGCTCGGCCTGCCGGGTGCGCAGATGGAGGCCTGGCTCAAGGCCCTCAAGGGCTCCCTGGGCTGTGGTGGCACCGTGGAGGGGGACACCCTCGTCCTCCAGGGAGATCAGCGCGAGCGCCTGCCCTCGCTGCTCGAGGCCCGCGGCGTGCGCCGGGTGTCCGTGGGGTAGGGGCTCCGGGGAGAACTCTTGTGCGGGGTGGACATTGTGGGCTCCTGGGTGGGCAGACGGCGGAGGCTCTGCTCTCTTTTGGGAACTCACTCCAAAGGGGCAGGAGCAGATGCTTGCAATTCGAACCGTCAAGAAGATGGATGATGTTGGCTCTTGACTTGCGGCTGGGTCGCCGGAGGCTCCGCCCCTGTGACTTTGGGCTCCTCCAGGCTCCTCCTGCCGTCGTCACAGATCAATCGAGGAAACGCCGCCACCAGCGACGAGCCTCTTCGGCGGTGAAGCGCATCGAGGAGTAGCGAGGTTGCTGGCTCGGTTCGCTGCCCACGGGGGCTGGCGGCATTCGTGGGAGAGGCTCGAGTCTTGGATCCAGCACGCGCGCGAGTTCGCGGTAGGCAGGAAGATCCTGCCCAGAGGAGAGGTTCCCTGCGTCCGGCCATTCTCCGAGGGAGACGACCAAGCGCTCATCAACCAGTTCTCGCACGCAGGTCTCAGGGGAGAACAGGCGGGAGCGAAGGCCGGCCACTCCACCGAACTGGTCCAGTACGGGTTGAGTGAGGAAGTTGAGCCAGTGGACACCATCAATCTGGTGGCCCATCTCCTTCTCGAGGCCCCATGCGGGGCGAAGGTCGAAGCCAGGGTGTAAGAGGACCGCCGAGCGGGTGGCGTCATTGCTGGCAGGCACCGGCCAGTAGAGGTGCAGGGCGAGCCCAGCGTGGCCGGTGGCGAACCGCAGGTGGGTGGCCATGTCCAGGGCCAGTTCGTACACCCTCTCCGCTCCATGAGCCTCCAGATACTCAGTGGGAACCGTCGCGCTCAGCAGGCTCACCCGACCCGGTAGAGGTGTGCGCAATGGAATCCGGGCCTGGTAGCAGAACTGGTAGCCGTTCGTGCTTTCCTCGCCCGCCGTGAGGCGGAGCTGCATCGCGTAGCCCCTCTTTTCGACCATCCAGGCGAGCGCTTCGCTGTACTCGTCCACGAAGTGCCTCTCGGGCTCAGGTCGAAGGAGTTCCCGGATGGTGTCCCAACTTTCAGCCAGCGGGCGATCGCACTCCTCATCATTGAAGTGGGCATGACTGATCGCGCCGGGGATGTCACCCACTGCGCGCATGAAGCTGTCCAGGGCGTGACCCACCCCGGCGGCAAGCTCCGGATGGTCATGTGGCAGGTAGAATGCGATGCGGACGACCTCTCTGGCGAGGAGCTGTGCTTCCAGCTCTCCGGAAGGAAGTGGAGGCCCGAAAGGACGGATGCGAGGATAGCGCGAGGCCATGGTGGCTACTCCAGCCGTACCAGCCGTCGGGGAGTGATGACAGCCGGCGCGCACCCTGGTGTCAGCTGGCCATAGTCCTGCAACTGCTGCCTCACTGATGCATTCAGAGGGTTTCGCCAGCTTGTGTCGGGACAAGGAAACTTGAAGTCGTAGACGCACTGAAGCCGAGTCGCGTTTCGGGTGAAGTGCAGGACGAAGTCGGGCTTGAGTGAACCCGCCCACGTGTCGGTGAGAATGTAGCCAGTCGCACCTGATTCGGGATCGGGCCGGTAGCGAGGCTCAATGGAGAAATTGCCAGGGAACTTGTCGGAGAGGCGATCCTCGACGCACTGGAACGCGGCATCGTGCTTCAGAATCCCGAGTTCTCGGGCAAGGGTTATCTTCTCCCCCTTCTCCACACGAAGGACCCTGTCACACTCGGCCTTGTTGGGGGACAGCCCATCGGCGAAGCTTCCCTCCCGTCGTTGGTAGGATTCATTGACCTTGGCTTCGGCGTGCTTGGCGCATTCGACCAGGATGTCTTCCACCTGCTTCTTTTCCGCCTCGGTGAGGAGTCGAGCAAGGGTAATGAAGCCCTGGATGGCTTGGGCGGCTCTTACGGCCGTTCCGAGTGCCTGTCCGGCCCGGGTAGCCGCTGGAGCGAGAATCTCCCCGGTGCTCGAGGCGACTGGTGCGACGCATGCCGGATTGGAGGGGCCAAAGGGATTCACGCATTGCTGGTAGGATGTAGGTTTAGGCCCGAGGGCAGGGGAAATCCCCCATACCTGATGTGGGGGAGCGGCAACGCAGGCAACCGACAGGAGCGGAATAGGGAGCAACCCGAGGCACCACGCAATGAATGCAGCCTGGCAGGCCCTCGAAGCGGACAATCGAGATGACACAACGTTCTCCTGTCAGTGGAAGTGGTACCGCCCAGTCCAGAATTACACGGGAACCCGGCGCCTCTCGTCAACGGGCCTGCTCCTTGCCCGTGAGACGCGAGTTCCCGCCTCCGTTGACGTCTCGTGTCCCCTCCTCTCGCTTCCGGGCGCGGCCGTTCCCAACCGGTCTGGTTGTCAGACAGGTTCCGGCTCGCCTCGGGGAGCCCGCGCGGTGACGAGGAGCTGGGTACACAGCCGCTCGCGCGCGAGTGGTCCCAGCCGGCGCACCCACCGGTCCAGCGCGACGTACATGGGCGCCAGCTCGGGGGGGGAGGGGAGGAAGCGCAACCCCGCGTGTCCCGAGAGGAAGGGCGTCACCGACAGCTCCAGCTCCACCTGCTCGAAGCCGGCTTCCCGGCACAGCCGCTCCAGCTCCCCCGGCGTATAGAGGAAGAGGTGCCCGTCCGCGTCCGGCTGGAACTGCCGGGCCTCCAGCGCCTCGAAGTCCTCCACCTGCGAGTATGTGGGCAGCTTCGAGCGGAAGTACGCCCCGTTGGGCGTGGTGAGCAGCAGCGTGCCCCCGGGTCTCAGGAAGCGGCGCAGGTGCGCCAGCATTCGGTCTCCATGGGCCACGTGCTCGATGACCTCGCACGCCAGCACCAGGTCGAAGAACCCCAGGCGTTCCGGGCGGAGCTCGAAGAAGTCACCACCCGTCCAGCGCAGGTGCTCTCCGGTGGTCCATGCGTCGAGCTCGCCTTCGAGCGGGCGCAGGTCATTGAGCACCAGCTCCCGTCCGTCTTCGTAGAGACAGGCCGCGTTGAAGCCGCCGCCGGCGGCAATCTCCAGCACTCGCAAGGGCTCCAGCGCGCGCGCCCGGCGCAGCGTGTCCAGGAAGCGGTAGCGGCCGAAGGCCTCGTACGAGGGCGGCCAGGCCTCCTGGTGCTGCCAGGGGTTGTCCCGCACCGCAGGGTGGTTCTCTCGGGTGCGCTCCAGCACCTTGTACCCCCGAGCGCATACCTTCAGGTACACCTGCTCGAAGTTCCGGGTCAGCATCCCCAGCAGCGGTGCTTCGGAAGGCCTCATGGCGCCCCCTCCTCTGAGCGAGCCTCGACACCTTTGGCTCCTGTGTGTCGGGACGATAGCAGTCGGACCGGGCTCGAAAAGAGGAGCGAAGGGCGACCCTGGCGCGAGGGCGCGGCGATGAACACTGGTGTGCCCATCTGCTCGGGCCATGCGCAACGTCCTGTCCGCCATCCATCGAAACGTCCGCGTCGCTCGGGAGCGGCTCGTCTCCGTGCGCGAGGGCCATCGTCGCCTGGCCTATGCGGGTGGCCACGGAGATCGGAACCTCGGGGATGACGTTCTCTTCGAGGCCGCGCAGCGGCTGCTCGAGGGCTTCCGCCTCGTCACCTTCCGCTTCCCCGCGCAGGAGGAGCGTCTCGCCCAGGTGGGCCTCTCCGGGCCACGCTACTTCCAGCAGTTCGTGCTCGGCGGGGGCACGTTCATCAATACCTACGGGCTGTCCACGGTGCGCGCCGCCCTTCGCCAGGGACTGCCCGCGTGGACGCTGGGCACCGGGGTGGGCAGCGCCGGCTTCAACATGAGTCGCCAGCCGGACCTGGCCGAGTGGCGAGCCCTCCTGCGCGACTTCCAGGCGGTGGGCGTGCGCGGCCCCCTCTCCAAGGCCGCCCTCGAGTCCCTGGGCGTTCCCCGCGCCGAGGTGGTGGGTGACCTGGCCCTGGTGCTCGCGCGGCAGGCTCCCACGCCTCCCGCGCTCCCTCGCCGCTTCGCCGTCAACCTCATCCTCCCTCCCCCCCACGAGCGCGAGGGCTTTCCCTACTCCCGGCTGGAAGGACTCGAGCGCGCCATCCGCCACTTCCTGGCCCTGGGCTGGGAGCCCGTCTTCGTGGCCATGCACGCCTATGACCGCGGCTCCCTCCACCGCCTCAAGGTCGCCGTGGGTTGCGAGGGCGCACCCACCCATCAGCCGGAGACGGCCGAGGCGTACCTGCGGCTCGTCGGCCCCTGCACCCTCACCCTGGCCACCCGGCTCCATGCCGCCGTCCTCTCCTGCTGCGCGGGGACACCACCCCTGTCCCTTGGCTACCGCGAGAAGTGTCTGGACTTCATGTCCTCGCTGGGGCTGGAGGCGTGGCATGTGGACCTGACCTCGCCGCGAGAGGACATCCTCTCCCGCGCGCTCGCGCTGGCCGAGGAGGCCGACTCCCTCCGCGAGACGGTGCTCGCTCGCGCACAGTCCCGGCAGCGGACTCTCCGGGCCTATGTCCACAAGCTGCTGGTCCACGCCTGAGCCGCCACGGGAGGGGTTGAGTGCCTGTCTCCTCATCCCCACCTCCCCGGCATGCAAATGCCCTGGCTCCCCCAAGCACTCAAGCGTCGTCTCATGGTTCCCCTCCTCTGTCGTGTCCGTCCCGAGGTCCATGTACGGCTCGCGAGCTGCGTGATGCGAGTGGACCTGCGAGATGAAATCATTGGCAACCAGCTCTTCCTGGAAGGGGACTACGAGCCCGAGTTCCGCCGGCTGATGGAGCATCTGGAGCTGGAGGGCCGCGTCTGCGTGGACGTGGGGGCCAACATCGGCCTGCACACGCTCACCCTGAGCCGGCGGGTGGGGCCCGGAGGCAGGGTCATCGCCTTCGAGCCGGAGGAGCACAACTACCGCCTGCTGAGCGAGAACCTGCGCCTCAACGGGGTGAACAACGTGGATGCGCGGCGCATGGCCGTGGGAGACCGCGCGGGCTCCGTCCGCATGGCGCTCAACCCCTTCAACTACGGAGACCACCGGGTGGCCCGCGACGGCGAGACGGGGGCGGGGCAGGAGGTGCCGCTCACCTCCCTGGACGCGGCGCTGGAGGAGGTGCCCGCGGGGCAGGTGGGCCTGGTGAAGATGGACGTGCAGGGCTATGAGCACCGGGTGCTCGAGGGCATGCGGCGCACGGTGGAGCGCAACCCCGAGCTGGTGCTGCTGCTGGAGGTCTTCCCCGAGGCCCTGCGGGAGGCGGGCTCCTCGGCCTCGCGGCTGGTGCGGGCGCTGGTGGAGCTGGGCTTCGACGGCTGGGAGTTCCACCACCGCCGGCTGCTGCCGCTGGGCCAGCCCTGGGTGTACGACCAGATGTGGAACGGCTGCGAGGCCAACCTCGTCCTCTCTCGCAACGCCACCGCGCTCAAGGACGCGGTGGCGCGCTGCTTCGGCCGCTCCCTGCCCTGAGGGTGCCTATTCCAGGTGGGCGCCGCCGTCGGCGAGGTACTGCCGGTACCACGCCACGGTGCGCCTCAGGCCCTCGTCCAGGCTCACCCTCGGCGTCCAGCCGAAGAGCGTCCTCGCCCGCGTGCTGTCCGCGAACATCCGCCAGATCTCCGTGGGCCGGTACTCCAGCGCGCCGATCTCCAGCGACGACTTCGTCTCGGTGAGCTCGGCGATCTTCCTCACTAGGTCGCGGATGGCCACCTCCTCACCCGAGGCGAGGTTGACGGGGCCTTCAATCCGACCCTCGTGCGAGGCCGCGGCCAGGAGGCCATCCACCAGGTTGCCCACGTAGTTGAACTCGCGCGTCTGCTCGCCCTTGGTGGTGCGGATGGGCCGGCCCTTGAGGCAGTTGATGATGAGCTCGGGGATGATGGCCTTGCTGCTCTGGTAGGGGCCGTAGGCGTTGAAGG
>QKJM01000601.1 GCA_003249315.1 Archangium sp. | reverse complement strand
AGCAGGGAGTACTGGTTGATCTCCGAGAGGTACATGGCCAGGGAGCCCGAATTGGACGACTGCTCAGTAGAGAGCTGCATGGATTCTCCCGAGTGGCCTCCGCGGGAGGCCGGTGGTGAAGGGGTTGGTCCCGCCTGACAACCTGCTGAGGCATGGCTACAGCAACGGCTGTGCCAGTCCCGGCTTGCGGGAATTCGCCAGTCGCAACGCATACTTGGCCGATGCGACCGCAAAGCGGTGGACGGTGGGCCTGTAGCAACTACAGGCCCGGCGCCGGGACGCGGGAACCCGGAGGCTGTAGAAATTGCGGCTCTGTCCTCAAGTGACCTCCTGGCGTCGGGCCTGACCTGGGTGGTCGGCGCGGTACGAGGGAGACCCGTGGCCTCCCCTCGTCCCAACCCGTAATGGCGACGCTGCACATCCTCCACGGGCTCCACAGGGCCTGCTCTCCCGTCCCCTCGGAGGGGTGGCGGGGAGGGGAGCGCCGGGGAAGGCTCGGACGCAGGGGAGCCTGTCCCGAGGCTGAACTCAGGAGGCCCGGGCGATGGGAGGCTGGGAGCTCTTCCAGGCGGCGAGGCCCCGCTCGAGTTCCTGGAGCAGGCGGGCTGATTCTCCGGAGAGCAAGGGGCGCTGGCCGAAGCGGGCCTCGAGGTAGCGTCGGGTGAGGGGCGCGAGCGTGGGCGCCAGTGGGTGGGCCTCCCGGGCCAGTCGCGCGGACACGTCCTCCAGCGTCTCGCCCTCGAGCGGGCGGATGCCGGCCCGCGCGAGCTGGCGCTCCACCGCATCCACGAAGCGCGTGGCTTGATGCACCGGCGTCCGGGCTCCGCGTCGTGAGAGGAAGCTCCAGGCCGCGTACACCACCGCGCCCACCACCAGCGCCATCGCCCAGGCCCTCGCGGGCGGCAGCCGGGTCCGTTGTTCCTCCGCGCCACGCTGCTTCGGCGGACGCACCATTCCGCGCACGAAGTTCAGTTGATCTCGGAAGGTGTAGTCCACGACGGACGTGCGCCAGCGCGCCTCGATGGCCTCGTACAGGGTGACGAGCGACTCCAGCCAGGGCTGGGACTGGCTGGTGCGGAACGCCGGGGGCGTCGCGTCCACCGTGACGAAGCCTGTTCCTGGCACCAGCACGTGCGTCCACGCATGCGCGTCCCCGGCGCGGACGATGTATTCGTCCGCCACCCGTTCGCCGCCGAAGAAGCCCGTCGCCAGCCGCGCCTGGAAGCCCAGGGACCGCAGCATCAACGTGAGCGCCGTGGCGAAGTGCTCGCAGTGGCCCTCTCTGCGCTCGAAGAGGAAGTTGGCCACCGGATCCTCCATCTCGCCGCCCAGCTCGAGCGTGTACGCGTACTCGCGCTGAAGGAAGGAGACGAGCTTGTTGGCCGCGGCCAGCGGCTCCTTCTCGTTGCCCGCCACCCTCCGCGCGAGCTGCTCCACGCGTGGATCCAACGCATCCGGCAGCGCGAGGAGCTGATCCCTCTCGAGGGGCTGGAGCTTGCCCGGAACGGTGTTCGTGCCCGGGGGCACGCTATACACCTCGTAGGTGTAGCCAAGCGCCTGCACCATGAAGCGCAGCTCGTCCCCGCCCAGCTCCTGCAGCGAGGTGCGCCGGCTGCCCGCGGGGGTGTGCGCCACCGCGTTGCCCAGTCGCGCCGGCGTCTCCAGGGCGATCAACGTCCGGCTGCCGTAGGCAGGCAGGAGCTCGATCCTCTGGTGTACCAGCGACTCCGCGCCGGGGCGGAGCGTCACGCGGGTGCCTCGCCGGCCGGAAGGGTTGCCGATCGTCGTCCACTCCTGGCCGTCGAAGGTGTCGTAGGTGCGGCCCACCCAGTAGGCCCCGAGATGCTCGTTGCCCGGATCCGGGGAGAGTCGCGCCCGCAGCACCACCCTGGGATTGCTCTTGAGGGTGCCGGTACCCCCCAGGCGCACCGTATCGGAGAAGCCGCTGGTGGCCGTGCCCAGCCCCGGGGAAGCCCGGCGCGCGCCCATGTTCCAGTTCAGGCGTGGGAAGAAGATGAAGAAGGCCACCGCTCCGGCCACCGCGAAGACGAGACCCATCGCCAGCGGGCGCACCACGGCCCGTACCGGCAGTTGCTCGCCCTCGGGGACCGCCGCCTCCACCACCGTCATCCCCAGCGCCAGGCTCGCCAGCACCGCGAAGCCCACCAGGAACACCGCGAAGAGCAGCTCTCCGGAGAGCGCCGCTCCGCCGGCGATCATCAGCAGGCCGGCCAGAAGCACCTGTCCGTCCGTCCCCGGGCCCGGCAAGGACAGCATGCGCTGCCCCGCCACGAAGGCCGCGAAGCTACAAGCGGCCACCACCAGATCCATCTGCCCCGCGGCCACCGACAGGTAGAGCGCGCCTCCCAGGGGTACCAGCAGCAGCGCCGTCAACCGCGGGCTGCGCGCGAAGGGCCTGCGGCCCAGCAGGGCCAGCACCAGCGCGAGCAGGAAGAGGCCCACGGCCCATATCGCGATCTGCCCGGACACGGCCATCGAGGCGAAGGCCGCCCCGATGCTCGCGTCTCGCAACATCAGCCTCAGTCGGTGGCGCTTCATGCCGCCTCCTCCTGGCCTTCCTCCTCGAAGCCCAGCCAGGCCAGCGCCCGGAGGATGCGGCGCTCCTGCCCGTTTCCCGCGCCGGCCCGAAGCCGCTGGCGGGGCAGCTCCACCCCCACCTCGTGGCCGGCCTCCAGCAGACGATGGGCCTGGGCCGCCACCTCCTCGCAGCGCCGCTCCAGCGACTCGGCTTCCAGTCCGGGACGGATCGCCAGCATGAAGGTGCGGCGCTCCTCTCGCTCGCGCTCCACCTTGAGGAGCTTCCCCGCGGAGGCGCTCTTCACCCAGTGTACCCGGCGGGCGTCCTCGGCCTCGCCCAGCTCCCTCAGCCCCGCCACGTCTCCGGTGCCGTCCAGCCGCTGGGGGCTGCTGGCCTCGCCCACGTGTCCCACGGCCGCGTCGAGCGGATCTCCACAGGCGAAGCCTCGCCGCGGGTAGACGAGCAGCGTGCCCTCCAACGGGAAGACGCGCGTCTTGGCGAAGAGGCCCAGCGGCCACGTGGTGGTGACGCGCACGCCCGTCAGCTTCACCGGGCCGCGGCGGGGGGCGGTGAGCGTCGCGCGCACCATGTGCTCCACCCCGGCTGGCAACCAGCCCACGCTGCCCTCGCCGGAGAGGGGCGTGCCCACCTCGGCGAGGGTGAGGGCGAAGGCGTGGCCCCGGCGGCGGGAGACGTTCCATCGGAAGGCGAAGGGCTCGCCCGCGAAAGCTCCATCCGTGCCGAGGCGTCGCACCGTCAGACCTCTCAGGCAGCGCTCGGAGAGCACACCGGAGAGGATGATGACGCTCAGCAACAGGCCCAGCACCAGATAGAGGAGGTTGTTGCCGGTGTTGAGCGCGCCCAGGCCCACACCGAGCGTCACCACGAGGTAGGTGCGCCCCGTGCGCGTCACCGAGAGGGTGCGTGGCGGGCGGAGGGCGGCCCGCAGGCGCCGCCAGAGGCTGGGGGCAGGGGGGCTCACCGCGGTGCCGGCACCTTGCGGGAGATCTCCTCCAGGAGGTGGATGGCCTCGTCCCGGCTGTAGGCGCCCGGGTTGGCGCTGCGCAGCAACAGCCGGTGGGCCAGGCTCGGCCCGAGCACCGCCCGCACGTCTCCGGGGGTGACGAAGTCCCTCGCCTCCCACAGCGCATGGGCCCGGGCGGCCATGCCCAGCGCCAGCACCGCGCGGGTGGAGGCGCCGCGCTCGATGTCGCCGTGGCTGCGTGTGGCCTGGGCCAGCCGCACCACGTACTCGGCCACCGCATCATCCATGCGTTGCGCGGCCACCAGCGTGCGCAGAGCGCTCAGCTCCTCCGGCGAGGACACCGCCTCCATCGTCTCCACCGGTGTGCTGGCCTCCCGGGTGGTGAGCAGTCGCGCCTCCACCTCCGGCGCCGGGTGCCCCAGCGACAGCCTCATGAGGAAGCGATCCAACTGCGAGTCCGGCAGCGGGTAGGTGCCGGAGAAGTCCACCGGATTCTGCGTGGCCACCACCGTGAAGGGCCGGGGCAGGTGCCAGGTGGCGCCGTCCAGGGAAACCTGCCCCTGGGCCATGGCCTCCAGCAGCGCGGACTGGGTGCGCGGCGGGGCGCGGTTGAGCTCGTCGGCCAGCACGAGCTGGCGGAAGAGGGGCCCCTGGCGGAAGGTGAAGGTGGCGCTCTGGGCGTGGAAGACCTGGGCGCCGAGGATGTCGGCCGGCATCAGGTCCGCGGTGAACTGGATGCGGGCGGAGGAGAGCGCGAAGGCGCGGGCGATGGCCTCCACCAGCGTCGTCTTGCCCACCCCGGGCACGTCCTCCAGCAGCAGGTGCCCACCGGCGACCACACAGGTGACGGCCAGACGCACCTCGGCGTCTTTTCCCTGCACCGCGCGGGAGAGGTGGCTGGCCACGCGCTCCACGGTGTCTCGTGCCACGGCGGGGGAGGGGAGCGGGCTGACGGAGGCTCGGGCAGGGGAGTTCATCTGTCCGTCCACTCTATCCCAGCCCTGTCGCCCCGGGAGTCCCTTCTCGGGGAGTGAGTGGCATTCTTCCCTACCTCAGGAAAGAAGCTCCTCTGGGGAGTACCAGGCCTGGGATGTGGGCCCGAGGTCCAGGCTCAGCCCGAAGTAGCGGAACATCCGCTCATGGTGACCGGCCAGCCCGCGGAACTCGAGCTTGCGGTCCCTCAGCCCGTGGGTGAGCACTCCCACCGCGGTGTCGCGGAACTCGCGGAGGTGGGTGAAGTCCACCACCACCTCCTCTCGAGAACCCAGCTCCTCCAGCGAGCGGCGCAGTTGCAGTGCGGTCCTGCCATCCAGCGTGCCCTCGAGTCGCAGGGTCAGCCGTCCCCGAAACTCCTCGCGGTGAATCTCCAGCCCCGCCATGGTGGTTCGTCCTTCTTCTTGGTGCCGATGCGTCCAGGAGGGGAGCCGAGCGTGGTGTGGGCACGCCCGGCCCGGGGTGGAACTCCCACCCCGGCGCATGAGACCGGCGTCTTGAGAGTGCGGCCGATTTCCGTCGGATTGCAGCGACGGGTGAGAAAAATCGATGTCACTGTCTGGCATCGGGCGGAAGGATTGTCAGCCTGTGGTCATCCCGGCCCATCGGACGCGCTCTTCTCCTCGGCCCGGGTGAGTTCGCGCGCCTGCCAGGCCTTGAGGCGGCGGAACTCGTGCATCACCTTGGCGGGATAGCCAGCCATGAAGCGCGCACGCGTGCCGGGCCGGGCGAGGATGCGTTTGGCCAGTCCCGGGCCTGCGTTGTAGGCCACCAGCGCCTCCTCCACCGTGCCGAAGCGCTGGATGAGGTCCGCCAGGTAGGAGGTGCCCAGCTCCACGTTCAGCTCCGAGTCGAAGAGGTTGCTGTGACGCCCCAGCCTGAAGCCGGCCTTGCCGGCCAGGTACACCCCCGTGTCCGGCATCACCTGCATCAACCCCATGGCCCCCACGTGGGACACCGCGTAGTTGTTGAAGGCGCTCTCGCAGCGGATGACGGCCAGTATCAGCATCGGATCCAGCTCGTTGCGCTTCGCCTCGCGGACGATCTTCACCGCCAGCCGGCGTTGCTGGCGCGGAGGGAGCTTCGTGGCCTCCACCGCCGCCACCACCCCGAGCGCCACGGCCTCCTCATGGAGTGCCTGCTCCTCCTCGATTCGAGCCAGGGAGTCCGCGTGGGCGGCCAGCCGCTCGCGCAGCTCCACCAACTCCGGATCCTCCTCCGAGACGAAGGGTTGGAAGCCCCTCGCTCCCGTTCCCCACAGCACACCCGCCGCCACCACCGCCACCGTCCACCTGCCCATCTTCCCCTCCTCGCGGTGCATTTCCTGCCCGGCTCCGCGCCCCGTGCGACTGCGGGGGTCTCGAAGCAGACCCCATGCCACACCTCAAGTACCCGGGATCACGAGGGATGGAAGCGCGTGGGAAGAAGCGGTCCAGCAAAAACGACGGAGGTGAGAACGGGTTTTCCCATGAGAAAGGAGGGCTTGCAGGCGGAGGAGGGCCGCCCCAGGTTTGGGCGAAGGATTCGTGTCCGCGGGGGAGGTAGGGTGGCGTGTTCTGGACGATGAGTGCGATCCTGTTCGTGTTGTGGGTGCTCGGGCTGGTGAGCGGCTCGACGGAGGGGCAGTGGGTACACCTGCTGTTGCTCTTCTCGCTGACGACCCTCCTCCTCGCGGTGGCGCGAGGGGGGAGAGGAGCCCTGGCATGAGCCGCGGCCTGTCGGAGTCCCGGTTGGAGTTGCCGCGGGACGCGAGCGGCTTCGTCCGGCGCGAGTGCGCGCATTGCAACCGGGCCTTCAAGACGCGCCCCAGCCGCCACGACGCGAGCGTCCTCCAGCGGCGCCTGGCCTCGCTCTTCCCCTTCGAGAACGCGCACGAGAGCTTCGACGAGGTGCCGGACGGGAGCTGTCTGTACTGTGGCCACCGGGCGCCGGTGGATGAGTGGCTCACCCTTCAGCAGCAGGTACACATGGAAGCCCTGGCGCGCGCCTGGGCCAACCACGTGCGCTACCAGCAGCTCGCCTACGTGTCTCGCACCCTGTCGCTCAACCCCCGGCCCACCTTCGTCACGGTGGAGCCGGAGGCGCTGCCCGGACCGATGCCTCCGGAGCCGGACGACATGCGGGTGATTCCGCTGCTGTGTTGCGGCGAGGAGGTGAAGGCCCTCTGGGATTGGGAGGGGTCCTTCTTCTGTCCTCGCTGCGGCACCCGTCACGCCGGCACGAGCGGCCGGCAGCAGTTCCATCTGGAGTTCGTCGAGGAGTAGCCCGCCCACTCCTGGCACCCGGTAGTCCCGCGAGGTGGACGCTCGCTCAGATCTTCTCGGAGGAGCACCGGACGTAGAAGGCATAGGAGTAGCAGGTAGCCTCCTTCACCTCGGTCCAGTCCGCTTGGATCCACACCGTCTGCGCCCAGTCGGCGATGGTGTCGACGAGCTGGGGATCGACTCCGTGGTGCTTGAAGTGCGGGAGCAGGTACCAGATGCGGTTGCCCAGTGAGCCGTCGTACCAGCCGTTGATGACCTCCGTCTGGTCGGCGCCACCGCCGTTCAGCCAGTCCTCGACGGCATAGGTGCGCGTCTTCTCCCACCAGGCGGACAGCACGGCCTCCATGATGGCTCGCCGCTCCTCGGCCGTCATGTCCGTCCACCCCATCACGTGCGCCGGCACCACCAGCCGGCTCGGATCGCCCGCGACCCGGGGCACCCAGCCCTGGCCCTCCGGCGCATTGGGCTTGAGCGAGTTGGCCGTGGCCTGCATGCCCTTGACCAGCCACAGCGTGAGCAGCGCATTGGTGGGGGGCGAGCCCTCGCCCACCGACTGCAGTGCTCGGATGAAGCCGGGGATGTAGGCCCAGTCGATGGGCCGCTGCGCGCCGCGATCCGCTCCGTCCGTGTGGTTGCCGTTGTAGAGGATGAGCGCGAGCTGGTACCAGGTCA
>QKJM01000502.1 GCA_003249315.1 Archangium sp. | reverse complement strand
GCCTCCGGCGGCCCCCCCGCCGCAGGGCACGGCGGCTCCCAAGGTCTAGCAGTTCACGCAGTACCTCCTCCCGCGTGGCGACACGGCAGCGTGCCGCGCGGGTGGGGGAGGCCCTTCGGGCCTGAGAGACGATGGTGGACCTCGTGTCGGGTCCATCCTTCCCACCCGGTACCTGATACGGCCGGAGTGGTAGGGCCCCGCGGGGCCCGGAGTAGACGGACATGCGTCACAAGGTCGGTCAGAGGAAGCTCCACCGCACCACGAGCCACCGGCTCGCGATGCTCCACAACATGGTCACCTCGCTGCTGGAGCACGAGGCCATCCGCACCACCCTTCCCAAGGCCAAGGAGGCCCGGAAGATCGCCGAGCGCATCATCACCCTCGGCAAGCGGGGCGGCTTGTCCAACGTGCGGCTCGCGGAGCGCACGGTGCGCAACCGCGTCATCCTCCAGAAGGTGTTCAGCGAGTACAAGGATCGCTACGCCAACCGTCCGGGCGGCTACACCCGCATCGTGCGGCTCGGTTTCCGTCGTGGTGACGGTGCCGAGATGGCGCTGCTGGAGCTGGTGGATCGTCCCGCCAAGGCCCCCCAGGCCGAGGCCGCTGGGGAGACCCAGGCCACTGAGACCCAGGCGGAGTAGTCGGTCGTCCTGAATCGGTCGTGCGCGGGAGCGTCCTTCCTTCGGGAGGGGCGCTCTCGTGCTTTTCAGAGGTTCTCGCCGTTCTTGCGGAGCTCGGCGCGGCCATCCTCGGTGCGCATCTCCACATCGCGGAACACCAGGTCCGAAGGGGCCGCGCCCTTGGAGCCCAGGAGCTGCTTGGGCGTCAGGGTGACGAGCTCGCCCGGCGGCACCACCGCCACCGAGGCGCGGTACTCGCCGTTGACCACGAAGGTCACCTCTCGCCACGGCTCCTCGCTCGTGTTCTGGATGGAGAGCGAGGAGCGGCCACGGACCTCGGGAAGGAGCTTCGCGCCGAACTCGCCCGTCTGCATTCCTCCCTGGGGGCAGGCGACGCCGAAGGAGCCGGCCGAGAGCAGCACCCAGCCGGCCACGATGAACACCTTGTACTTGAAGAATCGGTCCTGCTGACGGAAGTCCTGGAGCAGCTCCTTCAGCGTGGCGACCAGATTGAGCGCCTGGTTCGCGGCCCCGGACTTCAGGCGCTCACCGAGCGGACCCTGCTGCTGCTGCTTGGGCAGTGGATCCGTACGCGCGGCGCTCATCACGCGCAGGTTCGCGCTGGAGGGCGTGCGGGGGGCAGAGGGGGGCGGCGTCGTGCTACCGCGTGGAGGCTGCTGGGCACCTTCGCTCATCGGCTCTCACTCTAGAGGCGTCGACCCGCCCCTGGCTACTGGACCTTGAGGGAGAATCTTCACGGACCCTTGAGCTGCTGCAGGGCTCGGGAGGCCACCGCGTTCTCCGGCTGTGCCTCCAGCACCTTGCGCAGCCACTGCTCGGCCTCGGCGGATGCCGCGCGACGTTCCTCCAGGCGGGTGGCTCGCTGGGCCCGCTCGGTGAACAGGATGCCCAGCCGCAGGGTGAACTCGAGGTTCTCGGGATCCTTCTCCACCACGTGGCGCAGCTCGCGCTCGGCACCGGCCCAGTCCCCCTCGCGCTGAAGCACCAGCGCCAGCTTGCCCCTCGGAGGAAGGGCGTCCGGCTGCAGGACGGTGAGGACCTGGAAGGCCTCTCGCGCTGCTTTCAGATCCCCCCGCTCCAGGTGGATATCTCCGAGCTGGAACCAGGCGAGCTCCAGCAGCGGGTTGAGGGCCACCGCTCGCTCCAGGTGCGGACGGGCCGACTCCGGCCGCTGACGAGAGAGGTACAGCTCGGCCAGGTAGAGGTGGTTCTTTCCATCCTCCGGGGCGAGCTCGATGGCCCGCTTGAACTGCTCCACCGCCCGGCCCGCGTCGTCCAGCCGCTGCCACGCCAGACCCAGGAGGGCATGCACCACCGCCAGATCCGGATAGTCCCTCAGGACCTCCTCGAAGGCGACGATGGCCGGGTGGGGCGCGTCCAACTCGTGGAGGTAGCGCAGGCCCTCCTCCAGCTTCGGTTCGGCCGCCTTGGGGAAGCGGGCGAACGGATTGGAGATCTGCTCCATCAGCGTCCGGGCGGTGGCTACCTCGGAGGGATTCGGCTCCGCCCGCACCAGCGCGGACAGCATGGCCACGGCTCCCGCGTCATCTCCCGTGCGGTACAGCGCCTTGGCCAGGGGCAGCCGGATGCCGGCGCGCTCCGGGGCCAGCTCGGCGGCACGACGCAGCGGTGCCACCGCGGCGGGGTACTGCTCTGACTCGAGTCGGGCGATGCCCAGGCGGTAGTGGAACTCGGGCTCGTCGGGGGCCAGGGCGATCGCACGCTCGAAGGCGGCCAGCGCCGGCGCTCCCGCGTCCGAAGCCCGCGAGAAGTATGCCAGCCCCAGCATGTAGTGGTTCTCCGCGCGCTCCTCCTGGGCATTGCGGCGCCGCAGTTCGGAGATCCACGTGTCCGTGCGGCCGGTCCTCACGAAGGACTCGGTGAGGGCTCGGGCCAGCTCCAGATCCTCCGGTGCCCGCGCGTACTCGGCTTCCAGCAGGGGAAGGGCTCGCGCGGGCTGATCCTGATCCAGCCAGGCGAGGGCCTGGGCGCGCGGCGCCAGGTGACGTTCGCCGAGGGCGCCATGGTGGCAGCCGGTGACGAGGCCCAGGCCGAGGATGGCCGCCGCGGCCCAGGAAGGCCGACGGCGAGGGGGAGGGGGTGTGGGAGAGGCGTGAAGTCGCACGGGCGGGTCGGTCTCCTTCTGGGGCTTCAGGCGACGTCGTGACGGGCTCGGCCTCTGCCCTCGACTCCGGCGAGGGCGATGGCATCCTCCGAATCACCCCCCTTGCCTCCGAGTTCGAGGCTCTGCGCGATGATGGCGTTGCGCACGGCCCGGGCCAGCCCTTCGCGATCGTTCTCCGCGAAACCCGTGGTGTCGATGGGCTTGCCGATCTTCACGTATACCGGGCCGGGGGTGATGTCCCACCGGTTCTTGGGCATCACTCGGTGGGAGCCCTCGATGGTGATGGGGACCACGGGGACGCGGGCCTTGAGGGCCAGGGCGAAGGGGCCCTTCTTGAAGGGCAGCACGCGGCCGTCGTCCGAGCGAGTGCCTTCGGGGTAGAGGAACACGCTGGTGCCCTCGCGGATCTTCCGGGCCGCCGCGTCCAGCGAGGTGATGGCCTTGTCGCGTCGGCTGCGGTTGACGAAGATGTGCCCGGCCAGCCACAGGTACCAGCCGATCAGCGGCACCCAGGCGAGCTGGTGCTTGGCCACGTAGCGGAAGTTCACCGGCACCGTTACGAAGTGTACCGGGATGTCCAGCGTGGACTGGTGGTTGGAGACGTAGACGGTGGGCCGGTTCGGATCCACGTTCTCCTGCCCGCTCACCTCCACTCGCGCTCCGCCGATCCAGATGAGCACGGGGCTCCACAGTCGGCGGGCGACCCAGACCGACTTGTTCGGATCCAGGGTGAGGAGCATCACCGCTACGGCGACAGGGAACATGATGGCGGTGGCCACCGCCGTTACGAGTATGCACATCAAGTTGCGGAGCATCCGGGTGACCTCGATCTCGTCTCTACTGGGAACGCCCACCGCGGCGCGAGGCCCGGTGTCCCGCCGGAACCGCCCGAACAGCGGTGCCGCCTGCTTCTCTCCCGGCCCGCGGGGATGGCCGGCTCGCTCGCATGCCCGATGGTGAAGGGTCCGGACGGCTCCCCGGCGGCAGGAGGGCCGGTGGAGCGGGGCGCCGGGCTTCATGGCAGGGGGCGTGGGGTGAGGACATGGAGGAGTGCGTATGTACCACGCTACCTTTGTCTCTGGTGTGTGTCGCCCGCTGGGGGTACAAGCCCTGGGCCGTGGCCAGGAAGAAGTTCATCGCGATCGCAGGCAACATCGGGGCCGGGAAGACGGAGCTCACGTCCTTCCTCTGCCGCAAGTACGGACTCACTCCCTTCTTCGAGCCGAATGAGGAGAATCCCTATCTGGCCGATTTCTACAAGGACATGAAGACCTGGGCCTTCCGCTCCCAGCTCTTCTTCCTCTCGGCCAAGTTCCGGCTCCACCAGGAGCTGGAGCGCTCGCACCGCACCGCGTTGCAGGATCGCACCATCTACGAGGACGCGGAGATCTTCGCCAGGAACCTCCACCGGCAGCGCTTCATCGACAAGCGCGACTGGCAGACGTACCTGCAGCTCTACGAGAACATCTCCCAGGCGCTCGCGCCGCCGGATCTGATGATCTACCTGCGTTGCCCGGTGCGTACCCTGCGTCAGCGCATCCGGCTGCGCGGCCGGGAAATGGAGCAGGACATCCCCACTTCGTACCTTCGGAGACTGAACGACCTGTACGAGGACTGGTTCGCTGGCTACAAGTTGTCCCCTGTGCTGGTACTCCCGACGGACAAGCTGGACTATCTGACGAACCTGGTGGATCGCGTGGATCTCTTCCGACAGATCGAGAAGCACCTGTGATGGAGGTGTACCTGCTGGCGATCGATCTCGGAGCCCCGGCGCCGTTGGAGAGGCTGCGGGCTGCCTTCGAGGCCGAGGCCGAGGTGGAGCTGACCTTCACGCCCGCCGAGGACGGTGCGGGCTTCTCCGTGGAGGTGGAGGGCGCCCGGGTGGAGGTGGCCTTCGAGGCCCGGCCGACGCCCTCGGAGTGGACGTCGGACCTCTTCACCGGGAGCGAGCCCGCGCTGAAGAAGCTGGCCCGGGCCCAGGGCTTCTACCGGTTCTCCTTCGAGCCCGGTCCTCCCCACCCGACGCTGCCCGTGTTCGAGGCGCTGATGTGCGCCCGCGTCCTCATGGATCACATGAGCGGCGTGCTGGTGGACATCTCCTCCCAGAAGGTTCACGACGTGGAGGACGTGGTGGAGCTCACCGAGCTGGACTTCGACATCCGCGACCACGTCAACCTCCACGCGGTGGAGGTGATCGAGGGAGAGACCCCGCTGTGGGTCCACTCGCATGGGATGGAGAAGTTCGGGGTGAGGGATCTGGAGATCTTCCACCTGGGCGAGGAGGAGCTGCTGCCGGCGGAGGCCTTCCTGCACGAGCTGTGTACCGACCTGGCCTTCGGCACCGGGCCGCAGCCACGCAGTCAGGTGGGCACGAGCGAGGGGCAGACCTTCATGCTGGTGCCCTCGGAGGAGGCGCGCACCAACCTGCTGGGAGTGCCGCTGGAGGCCTTCGAGGGACATGAGGGACTCTACCTCACGGTGGTGTCGCCGGAGGGCCGGCACAACACCGCCGAGCTGCTGCGGCCCTTCCGGGAGCGCTTCGTCCAGGAGCCGGAGGAGCACACGGAGGCGATGCATCGGGAGGCGCAGCGGCTGCTGCCGGCCTTCAAGGCGCGCTTCCTGCGGCGGGGGTTGATGGAGCCTCTCTCCTTCGCGGTACGAGCCCCCTTCGAGACGCACCCGGAGGGGGAGGCCGTGACGGAGCAGCTCTGGCTCGAGGTGCTCTCCTGGGAGGACGCCACGCTGGTGGGCAGGCTGGTGGATGGCGCGGTACACACCACCGAGTGGCGCAAGGGCTCGCACGTGGAGGTGGACGAGTCCGAGGTGAATGCCCTGGCGGTCAGCCGGGAGGGCCGTCCCCCCGACGACGAGGAGGTCCGCACCCTGCTGGAGGCCGAGCGCCCGATGTAGACTCGCCCTCTCCCATGCCCGATCTGTTGCTCCTCTCCGGCCCCTCCGCCGGACTTCGCTATGAGGTGGTGGCGGAAGCGACCATTGGCCGCAGCCCCTCGTGCGAGATTCCCCTCCCGGAGGATGACAAGCTGTCCCGTCGTCATGCGCGCCTGAGCGTGCAGGGCGGGCAGGTGCTGCTGAGCGATCTCGGCTCACGCAACGGAACGGCCGTCAACGGCGAGCGGATCGCCAGCGAGGTTCCGCTGCGGCCCGGGGATCGCATCCAGGTGGGCGAGACGACGCTCCTCTTCGCGCCGCCCGGCATGGCCTCTCTGGCGGGCGTGACGTCGGAGGCGGCGAGCTCCGTCCCTCTCGAGGAGGTGCTGCCGCACCTGGGGGCGGAGGCGGCGCTGGGCTCGGCGGGGGCGGCGCTGCTGGGGGCCACCACCGAGGCCATGGTGCTGCGGCGGAGCGCGGAGGAGGCCCTGCGCGCACTGCAGGCGGACGTGGCGGCGGCGATGCTCGGCGGCATCGATGGACTGCTCACCGCGGCGGTGGTGGGAGCGCCCTCCGTGGAGGTGCCTCGGGAACTCGTCCGTGCCGCGCTGGAGCGTTCGGAGCTGGGCCGCTCGGCCGGTGCGCTGTGCGTGCCGCTGGTGGCCTCGGGCGGGCTGCCCTTCGGCGTGCTGTACGTGGAGCGCTCGGATCCTCACTTCCTCTCCTCGGATGGCAAGCTGTTGGCCATGCTCGGGCGGCTGAGCGGCGAGGCTTATGCCGCGGTGCGCTCGCGCTCGGGGGGAGAGCAGGGGCGGGTGGAACTGGTGGGCACCTCGCGCCCCTTTCGCAAGGTGGTGGCGCACGCCCGCCGTGCCGCCGCCAGCGCAGCGCCCGTCGTCCTCTCCGGCGAGCCCGGTACCGGCAAGCGCCTGTGTGCCCGTTACATCCACGCGCGCTCTTCTCGGGCGCTCGGGCCGCTGGTGACGGTGGACTGCCGCGAGAGCACCTCCGTCCTGGAGGAGGTGCTCTTCGGCCGCTCCATCGGCTCGGTGTTGCCTCCGCTGTCGTCGGCGCTGCTGCTCGCCGATGGAGGCACGCTGCTGCTGCACTACGTGGAGGCGCTCCCTCGGGCCCTGGCCGAGCGGCTGGCCCGCCTGCTCGCGCGCAAGACGGCTCCGGTGCGGCAAGGGGGCGAGGAGCCGGTGGATCTGCGTCTCATCGCCACCGCTGGTTTCCCGTTGCCGATGCTCGTCGCGAGGGGAGACGCGGAGGCCTCGTTGGCCCGGCAGTTTGGTGGCTTCGAGCTGCACCTGCCCCCGCTGCGCGAGCGACGTGCCGACGTCCCCGCGCTCTTCGAGTTCTTCGCCACACGCGCCACGCGCATGAGCCGGAGGTCGCCGCCCTCGCTCTCTCCGGAGGCGCGCAAGCTGCTTGGTGCTTATGACTGGCCGTACAACGTGCATGAGCTGGAGTTGCTCGGTGAGAGGCTCGCGCTGTTGCACGCGGGGGCCCAGGTGCATGCGCAGCACCTGTCGCCGGAGATCCGGGCCGGGGGCTCCTCGCAGGAGCCGCTTACCCTGCAGGAGCGCGTGGCCCGTCTCGAGCGGGACGCGATCTCCGAGGCCCTGCGCGCGTCCGGAGGGAAGAAGATCGTCGCCGCGAGGCTGCTGGGCATCAGCCGGCCCACGCTGGACAAGAAGCTCGCGGACCATGGTCTCCAGGTGGAGCGCCGGCGCGGGTGAGGGGAGCCGGCGCCTCGGATCGTCCAGTCCCAACGGTTTTTCGTGGCCCGAGCTTGTCGGGCCCTC
>QKJM01000497.1 GCA_003249315.1 Archangium sp. | reverse complement strand
AAGCAACACCACGTGGACCACCACCCAGCCGGACACGGGGGCGCTCGTCCCCGTGCCGGTGCCCTCCCCGCCGGAGCAGGAGACACCCGCCCCCATAC
This sequence comes from Archangium sp., assembly GCA_003249315.1. GTDB lineage: Bacteria > Myxococcota > Myxococcia > Myxococcales > Myxococcaceae > QKJM01. The sequence continues at coordinate 7,380 of QKJM01000497.1, read as the reverse complement.
CGGAGGAGCCTCCCGCCGTGCCGCTGAGGATCGAGTTGAGCGCCCTGGAAGGAGTGCGACCGGAGCTGTCGGTGCTCTCCGCGGCCGAGGCGCCCCTCTTCACCGTCCGCGGCAAGGAGGGCGAGGGCCTCTCCCTTCGCAACGTGGGCGTACGAGGGACGGACCGCGTGGTGTACGTGGTGGTGAAGAGCAGTTGGACCGGCACCGGCAAGGAGGCCCGACGCGGCTTCAATACCGAGAAGGCCTACACCCTGGCGGTGTCGCTGGAGGAGGCCGGGGCCAACGCGGAGCTCGAGCCCAACGACGAGCTGCTGAAGGCCACCGCCCTCACCAACGCCGGCTTCAAGGAGGGCTTCCTCTCGCCCAAGGGCGACGAGGACTACTTCGTGCTGAAGACGACCGAGCCGGTGCTGGCCAAGGTGGAGCTCTCCGGGGTGGAGCTGATGGACCTGGAACTCTCCCTCATGGAGCCGCCCGAGGGAGACGACGGCAAGGAGCAACAGCTCCTGCGCGCCAATGACGGCCGGGTGAAGGAGCCCGAGCGCCTCAACAACGTGGCCTGTAGCGAGGCCTGCTACTTCCGGGTGCGGAGCGCCTCGCGGAAGGTGGACGGAAAGTGGGTGCGCGACTACGAGAACGCCGAGGTGCCCTACCGCATCTCCATCACCACCGTCCCCGATGATGGCAGCGAGGAGCGGGAGTCCAACGACTCGGTGGAGCGCGCCACCGAGCTGACCGTGGGCCGGGCGATGCGCGGCACCGTCTATCCCCTCAAGGACAAGGACTACTACCGGCTGGATTTGTCGGACCGGTACGTGCGGACCCCGCTACGGGCCACGCTGCTCGGCATCCTCAAGGTGGACGTGGGCCTCTACCTCCACCGCCTGGGCGAGGACGGAAAGCTGACGCTCGTGCAGACGGCCGACCGCGCCAAGGGCGAGCAGCCCGAAATCATCCGCTACAGCGCCGAGCCCGGCGTCTACCTCCTCGAGGTCCGCGACGCCCGTAACCGCGAGGCCAACTTCCAGGATGCCTACCAGCTCACAGTGGAAGAGGGCCAGTAGGCCCGTGTGATCTTCTCGTTGACAAGCAGCGGCCGGGCTCCTACTTTGTGCCCCGTCGCGACGCGGTGGTAGCTCAGCTGGTAGAGCACGAGCTTCCCAAGCTCGGGGTCGCCGGTTCGAACCCGGTCCGCCGCTCACTGGAGGCCGGCAGCTCCTCGGAAACGAGGGGTTGCCGGCCTCTTCGTTTTCCGGGCCTCCTTCCGCGGTGCGAGCCCCGCCAGCCGGTAGGGAATTTTTCCTCGCGGTCGGCTGTACGGACATTCGCGTGTGTCCGACCCGTCGCCGTCGTAGCTCCAGCCGTTCGACCCTCCTCATTCTCGTCGCCGCCCTGCTGATGCTGGCGCAGTACGCCATGGCCGCCAGCTCGGCTCCGCGTCCCCCCGAGGCCCCCGCGGAAGCCAACGCCGAGACGTCCTTCCCCGCGAAACTGCTCTCCCGAGGCCTCAGCGGAGCCCTGCGTGCCGTGGTCGTCCCTCCCGGCGAATCCCTCCAGCACCACCTCTCCGTCCGAGACGTGCTGAAGGAGAAGCTCCAGTGGCTCCTGCTGGGCGCGGGGACGGCGACTCCCACGGCCGACTCCGACGAGGGCCTGCAGGCGCCCGAGCAACCCGGCATCTGGATGCTCGCCCCCGAGGACGAGGAGCTGGAAGACGGCGCGCCGGCCGTCATCACCCCCATCCACTTCGACGGCTCCAGGCGCCACCTCAACGGCTACCACATCGGCCGCTACCCGGCCCGGAAGGACGGCCTCTCCGGCCGCTATGCCCCACCCGAGTTCTTCATCGAGGTGACGCCCCGGAACCAGGACTTCGCCGTCTCCAAGCACTTCCGGCTCCGGCAGTTCCTCACCAAGGATCAGTTCGACGTCTGGCCCAAGTATCTCGTGTTGGATCTGCGCCTGGTGGACAAGCTGGAGTTGGTACTCCTGGAGCTGCGCGCCATGGGCTACCCGGCGAAGAAGCTCCACGTGATGAGCGGCTTCCGCACGCCCCAGTACAACGGCCCCGGCGGCAAGGGCCGCGCGAAGTTCAGCCGCCATACCTACGGCGATGCGGCCGACGTGTGGCTGGATGACGATGGTGACGGGCTGATGGACGACCTCGATCGCAACGGGCGCATCGACGTGGAGGATGCCAGGGTGCTCACCCAGGCCGTCGAGCGCGTGGAGGAGCGCCATCCCGAGCTCGTCGGCGGCTACGGCCTCTACCCCGCCAACCGCGCCCACGGACCCTTCGTCCACATCGACGTGCGTGGCACCCCGGCCCGCTGGGGCAAGTTCTAGCCGCGTCCCTGACGGCAGGCCGCGGGCACCTCACCCGCCTCGGGAAGCGGCTCCACCGCCAGCGCCCTGCGCACCGGCCCGTCCCTCCGGTAGAGATCCGGCCGGAAGTTCACCTGGCCTTCTCCATCCACGAAGGCCGTCCAGTAGAGCAGGAGCACCGGTACCGGAGTCGGCAGCACCACCCGCCGCGACTTGCCACCCGCCTTCATCGCCGCCGCCAGCGACGCCTCCGTCCAACCGTCGTGCCCCTTGAGCATGAAGGCGGCCAGCTTCACCGGCTCCTCCACCCGGATGCAGCCATGGCTGAAGGCTCGTAGCTCCTCCGCGAAGAGCGCCGGCTCGGGCGTGTCGTGCAGGTAGATGTCGAACGAGTTGGGGAAGATGAACTTCACCCGCCCCAATGGATTGGTCGGCCCCGGCGCCTGCTCGAAGCGGTAGGGCAGCGCCTTGCCGTCCAGTGCGCCCCAATCCACCTTCCACGGATCCACCACCGCTCCATTGGAGCGGCGATGCACCGTCAACCCCAGCCGCTCGGCCTCGCCCGGATCCTCCTGGAGCTTTGGCAGCACCTCCCTCTGGGTGATGCCTTCCGGCACGTACCACACCGGGTTGAGCTCCAGGTACTCCACCTCGTCCTGGAGAACGGGCGTGCCCAGGTCTTGCGTTCCGATGATGACCCGCATCCTCAGGACCGCATGGCGATCCTCCACCGCCTCCAGCTCGAAGGCCGGCAGGTTCACCACCACGCGCCGCCCCCCCAGCTCCCGAGGCATCCAGCGCCAGCGCTCCAGGTTCACCAGCACCTGTTCAATCCGCTCCTCCACCGGGACTCGCAGCGCCGCCAGCGTCCGCGGCCCCACCTTGCCGTCCTCCGTCAGCCCGTGCCGACGCTGGAAGCGCTTCACCGCCTGCTCCATCGCCTCGTCGAACAGGTCCTCCGCTGGAGGCAGGGGCACCTCCTCCAACACCCACTGGAGCAACCCCTCCGTCACCAACGCCCGCGTCAGTCCCGGCGTCCCCAACTCGAGCTTCCGCTCCTCGGGGATCGGGGACAGATCTCCCGAGATGCGCAACCGCTCGCGCAGCACCGCCACCCGCGGCTCCCTCACTCCGCGCTCCAGCAGTCCCCCCGGAGGCACCAGGGGCCACCCTCCGGCCGCGGCGATGGCCCGATAGCGCGCGAGCACCTCCTTGAGCCGCAGGAACCCCTCATGTGGCGGGGACAACCCGCGCAAGGACTTCGCCACATCGCCACTCGCGAGCGCCTCCTCCAGCACCGCGGCCAGATCCCTCTCCGGAGGCCGTGTCCGCCAGTGGAAGCGCTTCGGCGACACCTGACCCGAGATGAGGTGCGAAGCATAGGAGAGGAAGCTCGAGGTGAGCCGCAGCTCCACCGGGATCCACGCGCCCTCCCGCCAGGCTTTCGCGCCGGGCCGGCTCAACGAGGCCGCGAGCTCGGCGCGATGGTAGCGCTCCGGCCTCAGCCCCTCCGCCTCCGCCTCGCAGAGCGCCGCGAGGAACTGGTGTGCCGAAACGCGCACCTGGCCCTGGGAGAACCACGCGGGCTGGAAGTCCCGCGCCTCGTAGAAGCGCAGGAGGGACTCGGCCGTCTCCTCGGGCTCCGCCTTCACCCAGGCCCGTACCGCGGCCTCGAAGTCCGAGGTGGCTGACTCCCCCCGCCCCTCTCCGGCCGTCAGGAGGAGCATCCCGAACAGAAGGAATGACGTGAGGACGAGGCGCGAGTGCATGAATCGACAGTAGGCACCCTCACCAGGCACCACAGACGAGCGAGCCCGGCCGCCTGTCCTCCGCCCTCGCCCCGCTCCTCGGGGGGCGAGATGCCTGACGGGCGCTTGACTGAACGTCCTTTCAGCCTCACCCTGGGCGCGTGAAACCCCGCCCCGTCTCCAACCCGCCCAACCCCTGGGAAACCACCGCGGTGGAGTACCTGGAGGAGATTCCCCCCGCCCGGCTGGAGGTGCTCGAGGACCACAGCCGCGAGGTGCTGTCGCGCAACGACAGTCCGGACATCCCCTTCTCTTGGAGCCTCAACCCGTACCGCGGCTGTCAGCACGCCTGCGCGTACTGCTACGCCCGGCCCTACCACGAGTACCTCGGCTACGGCGCCGGCACGGACTTCGAGACGAAGCTGGTGGCGAAGCCCCGCGCCCCCGAGCTGCTGCGCGAGACCTTCGAGCGCCCGCGCTGGAAGGGAGAAACCATCGCCTTCAGCGGCGCCACCGACTGCTACCAGCCGCTGGAGGCCTCGCTGCGCCTCACCCGCGCCTGCCTGGAGGTGTGCGCCGAGTACCGCAACCCCGTGAGCATCATCACCAAGGCCCCCCTCATCGAGAGAGACCTGGACGTGCTGCGGACGCTCGCGCAGGAGGCCCGGCTGTCGGTGTGCATCACCCTCCCCTTCCACGACGCACAGGCGGCGCGCGCCCTGGAGCCGTACGTGGCCACGCCCCGGCGTCGCCTGCTGACCATCGAGCGGCTGGCCTCCGAGGGGATCGACGTGAGCGTCGCCGTGGCGCCCCTGATCCCCGGCCTCAACGACGAGGACCTGGTGCGCGTCCTCACCGCGGCTCGCGAGGCCGGTGCGACGCGGGCCTTCTCCACCCTCCTGCGTCTGCCGGGGCCCGTGCAGGCCGTCTTCGAGGAGCGCCTGCGCGAGAAGCTCCCCCTCCGCGCCGAGCGCGTCCTCCACCGGATCCGCGAGACGCGCGGTGGGCAGCTCCACGACAACCGCTTCGGCCGCCGCATGCGCGGCGAGGGCCTCTACGCGGAGACGATCCGCCAGCTCTTCGAGGCCACCGCGCGCCGGGTGGGGCTGAGCACGACGTGGGAAAAGGACGAGGCGGCGGAGAGGCAGAGCCCCTTCCGCCGCCCCATGAAGTCCGGCACGCAGCTCAGCTTCTTCTAGGCGCTACCAGACCTCGCAGCGCGTGGCGGCCGGGCGCACCATCTTCGCGCCCTCCTTGCACTGGAAGGCCCGCTGGAACTCCGACAGGTTCCCCACCGGCCCGTTCACCCGCCAGTACGGCGGCGAGTGCGGATCCGTCACCGCCCGCTGGCGCGCCAGCGCGTTGCGGTTCTTCGAGCACCACGACTGCGCGTACCCCATGAAGAACTGCTGGCTGGGGGTGTAGCGATAGCCCTCCGCCGCCTTCGCCGCCTCGGGGTGCTTCTCCAGCCAGGCCTCCATCGCCGAGTGCGCCAGCTTCAGCCCGCCCAGGTCCGCCACGTTCTCGCCGAGCGTCAGCGCCCCGTTCACCTTCAGCTCGTCCACCGCCGTGTAGCCGTCGTACTGCTCCTTCACGCAGGCCACCCGCTCGCGGAAGGACTGGTCCGACGCCTCCGTCCACCACACCCGGAGGTTCCCGTCCGCATCGTACTGCCGGCCCTCGTCGTCGAAGCCGTGGGTGATTTCGTGCCCCACCACCATCCCCATCGCCCCGAAGTTCACCGCCACCGTCGCCTCCCGGTCGAAGAACGGAGGCTGCAGAATCCCCGCGGGGAAGACGATCTCGTTGAAGGGCGGGTTGTAGTAGGCGTTCACCGTCGGCGGCGACATCAGCCACTCGTCCTTGTCCACCGGCTGGCCCACCTTCGCGAGCTGCCGCGCCTGCTCGAAGGCCGACGCGCTCAGGATGGAGGTCAGGAACGAGCCACGCTCCACCTTCAGCCCGTCATACATCCGCCACTTGTCCGGGTAGCCGATCTTGTTGACGATCTTCCGCACCTTCACCAGCGCCTGCTCGCGCGTGGCCGCGTCCATCCACTCCAGCGTGTCCAGGTTGCGCTCGAAGGCCTTCTCGATCTCGACGACCATCTGCTGCGTCGTCGTCTTCCCGTCCGTCCCGAACGTCTTCGCGATGAAGGGCTGCGCCAGCGCCTCGCCCATGGCCGCGTCCGTGAAGCGCACGCACTTCTTCCAGCGCGGCTTGTCCGCCTTCGCCCCCGTCAGGTGCGCCGAGGCGAAGCGGAACTCCTCATCCTGGAAGGCCTTGGGCAGCGCGGGAGTCACCTCCGCCACGAAGTGCCACGTGAGGTACGCGCCCCACTGCGCCGGCTTCAGCGTCTTCACCAGCCGGTCCACCTCCTGGAAGAAGGGTGGATGCGTCACGTTGAGCGCCTGCACCTCCCCGGCTCCCGCGGCCGTGAAGTACACCTCCCACGGGACGCTCGGCGCCGTCGCCTTCAGGCCCTTGCGCTCCAGCCGGTGGTACAGCTTCTCCGGCTCGCGCCGATCCACCCGCGAGAGCGAGGCCTTCGCCAGCGCCGTCTCCACCTCCAGCACCGTCGCCGCGCTCTTCGCCGCCGCCTCCGGCGTCTCGCCCAGCAGCACGAACACGTTCTTCACGTGCTCCACGTAGGCCTCGCGCAGCGCCTTCGTCTGCTCGTCGTCCTTCAGGTAGTAGTCCCGGTCCGGCAGCCCCAGGCCTCCCTGGTCCATCTCGCCCACCACCTGCGTCGCATCCCGCAGATCATTGTTCGCCCCCAGGTGGAAGAGCGCGAACACGCCCCGGGCGTGCATCCCTCCCAGCTCCTGAGCCAGCTCCTTCGGAGCCTTCACCGCCTTCAGCTTCGTCAGCTCCGCCTTCAGCGCCGGCAGCGACGCCTCCAGCCCCGCCTCGTCCATGCACGCGCCGTAGAAGTCACCGAGCTCCCGCGCGTACGGCGTCCCCTCTGGAGCCTTGCCCTCGGCGGCCTCCGCGAGGATGTCCCGGAGAATCTCCTCGTTGCGCGAGGCGATCAGATCGAAGCCCCTCGACCAACGCGGACGATCCGCCGGAATCTCCGTGGTCTTCATCCAGTTGCCGCACGCGTACTCGTAGAAGTCCTCGCAAGGATCCGCCTGCTCGTTGATCGCCGCGGCGTCCAGCCCAGGCGGTAGAGACTGCGCCTCGACTCGAGGCGTCTCCTCGGGGGTGGCCTGGGACGGCGTGGGCGTTGGCTCCGCCGTCTTGCAGGCGGACGCGGATGCGACGAGACAGCAGGCGGTCAGCAATGCCTTCTTCATCCAGTGTT
>QKJM01000189.1 GCA_003249315.1 Archangium sp. | reverse complement strand
TCATGGAGGCGCTGGCGCAGGCCTCGGCCATCCTCGCCTACAAGAGCGAGGGGATGGATCCGACGCAGAAGGTGTCGTACCTGATGGGCGTGGACGGGGCGCGCTTCCGCAAGCCGGTGGTGCCCGGGGACAGGCTGCAGCTCAACATCGAGGTGATCCGCCACAAGGGGGCCATCTGGAAGACGAAGGGCACGGCCACGGTGGACGGAGTGAAGGTGGCGGAGGGAGAGTTCCTCGCCACGGTGGTGGACAAGGACAAGAACGCCAGCGGTTCGGCCGAAGAGGCATCCTGAGGCGGGAGAAGGAGTCAGATACCATGGCGCAGGTTCACCCCACGGCGGTGGTCCACCCCGGCGCCCGCCTCCACGAGACGGTGGAGGTGGGCCCCTACAGTGTCATCGGGGAGAAGGTGACGATTGGCGCGGGTTCGCGAGTGGGTCCGCACGTCGTCATCGAGGGGCGCACCACCCTCGGTGAACGCAATCACGTCTTCCAGTTCGCATCGGTGGGCGCGGCGCCGCAGGATCTGAAGTACGCGGGCGAGGACACCGAGCTCATCCTCGGGGATGGCAACACCATCCGGGAGTTCGTCACGCTGAACATCGGCACGGCCGGTGGTGGCGGGATGACGCGAATCGGCGACAACAACCTCTTCATGGCCTACAGCCATGTGGCCCACGACTGCGTGGTGGGCAATGGCTGCATCCTGGCCAACAGCACCGCGCTGGCCGGGCACGTGTACGTGGAGGACTTCGCGATCCTCAGCGCGCTGTCGGCGGTGCATCAGTTCACCCGGGTGGGCAAGCACGCCTTCGTCGCTGGCGGGGCGATGGTGACGATGGACGTGGCCCCGTACTGCACGGCGCAGGGAGACCGGGCGGAGCTGACGGGCCTCAACGTGGTGGGCCTTCAGCGGCACGGCTTCAGCGAGGAGCAGATCGGCCGCATCAAGGATGCCTATAGAATCCTCTTCCGCTCCAAGCTGGTGCTGTCGGAGGCGCTGGGTCGGTTGAAGACGGAGCTGGGTGGTCACTCGGAGATCGACTACCTGGTGGACTTCATCACCCAGAGCAAGCGTGGCTTGACGCGCTGACGTCCCGTGGAACGAATCGGCCTGATCGCGGGCAACGGACGGTTGCCCTTCCTGTTCGCGAGGGCAGCCCGGGAGCGGGGCCTGTCCGTGGTGGCGGTGGCCCACCGCAACGAGGTGGATCCGGCGTTGGAGGCCGAGGTCGCCGAGCTGACGTGGGTGAGGTTGGGTCAGGTGGATCGCATCCTCCGCGCCTTCCGCAAGGCGGGCGTGCAGCGGGCGGCGATGGCGGGCGGCATCGGCCGGGTGAGGGCGTTGACGGAGGCGCGGCCGGACCTGGGGGCGGTGCGCATCCTCTCGCGCCTGCGCAGCCTGCGGGATGATGCGCTGTTGCGCGCGGTGGCGGACTACTTCGAGGCGAACGGCGTCACCATCGTCGCGCCCACGGATTACCTGGCGCAGGCGCTGTGTCCCGAGGGGCACCTGGCGGGGCCGCGGTTGGAGCCGGCGCACGAGAAGGACGTGGCGCTGGGGCGGGAGGTGGCCACGCTGCTGGGGCAGGCGGACGTGGGGCAGACGGTGGTGGTGCGCAACGGCAACGTGCTGGCGCTGGAGGCGGTGGAGGGCACGGACGAGGCCATCCGCCGGGGCGGGAAGTACGGGGGAGCGGGGGCGGTGGTGGTGAAGCGCTGCAAGCCGGGGCAGGACCTGCGCTTCGATCTGCCGGCGGTGGGCCCCCGCACGCTGGAGGTGATGAAGGAAGTGGGGGCGAAGGTCCTGGCGCTGGAGGCGGGGAGGACGGTGTTGCTGGATGCGCCATCCCTGTTCGAGGGAGCGGAGAAGCTGGGCATCACCGTCATCGGGGTTCCCTGATGTGGGATGCCCCCTCTCCCTCTGGGAGAGGGCTGGGGTGAGGGATTACCCTCTTGACTCTCCGTATGACCCTCCGCGGAATGAGCCGGAGCCGTGAACCTGTTGGGAGGCTTTGCCATGAGAGCCCGATATGCACTGCCCGCCCTGCTCACCCTCGCGGCCGCCGGCTGCGTGCGCGCTCCCCCGTCCGCCGTTCGCACTCAGGAGGAATCGGCCAAGTGCGAGCTGGTGCGGACGCTGATGCAGGAGCCGCTGCCGCGGCGGTACCTCTCCCAACTCGAGGCGGAGGGGAAGGAGGGGCCCGCGCCGGTGCTCGTCTTCCTCCGTGATCCGGAGGAGGGGTTGCTGGAGCGTCTCTTCGTGGGCGAGCCCACGTGCGAGGGTAACGGCTACCGGGTGGTCCAGCACATCCTCACGGACTCGGTGGTGCTCTACCTGCAGCCGACGGGTGACACGGACTACGCCTTCGACGTGCAGCGCTCGAACCCCACGGGGCTGGCGCTGGGCGGCGAGCCCAAGGGCACGGTGAGGCGCCGGGGCGAAGGCTGGGTGGCCTCCAGCCTCTGAGACACGGCGGCCGACGGCTTCCTGTGCATCAGCTCGTTGGCGCCATCCGCGATGAACTGCACGGCGATGGCCGCGAGGATGAGGCCCATCACACGCTCGAGGATGGCCACTCCGGACTGCTTGAGCACGCGCTGCACGAGGCCCGCTGCTCGCAGCACGAAGTAGGTGATGACGAAGGTGAGGATGATCGCCACCAGCACGGGCACGCCGGACAGCAGATCCTCCCCGCCTCGGGACATCAGCACCACGGCGGTGGCGATGGCGCCGGGGCCGGCCATCAGTGGCATCGCCATCGGTACCAGGGCCACGTCCTCCTTGGTGGCGCCCTCCTGCTCCTCGGTGGGGGTGGTGCGCGTGGCCGAGGGCCGGGCGCGGAGCATGTCCAGCGCGGTGATGAGCAGCAGGATGCCGCCGGCCACGCGGAAGGCGCCCAGGGAGATACCGAACACCTTGAAGATGACCCCGCCGAAGATGGCGAAGAAGAGCATCAGCCCGCCTGCCACCAGGCACGCCCGAAGCGCGGTGCGCCTTATCTTCTCCGGCGAGTCTCCCGAGGTCATGGCCAGGAAGATGGGCACCAGCCCCACGGGATCCACCACCGACAGGACAGCCGGCAGCGAGACGAGGAACAGTGTGAGGTACTCTCTCATATGCTCGCCTACACCGAGAGGCGCAGCTTCCAGACCATGGTGAGGGCCTCGAGGAAGATCTTCCTGCTCATCTTCGACTGACCCACGCGCCGGTCCTCGAAGACGATGGGCACCTCGCACACGGTGAAGCCCTGCTTGAGGGCGCGGTAGGTGAGTTCGATCTGGAAGGCGTAGCCGGTGCTCCGCACCGCCTCCAGGTCGATGCTCTCGAGCACCCGGCGGTGGAAGCACTTGAAGCCGCCGGTGAGATCTCGGATGCCCACGCCGAGGATGGTGCGCGCATACAGCGAGCCGCCGCGGCTGATGATCTTGCGGCCCACGCCCCAGTTGACGGTGCCGCCGCCCGGCACGTAACGCGAGCCCAGCACCAGGTCCGCTCCACCCTGGGCCGTGTCCAGCAGCTCGGGCAGGTGGCGCGGATCATGGCTGAAGTCCGCGTCCATCTCGAGGATGTAGGTGTAGCCCCAGTCCAGGGCCTGGCGGAAGGCGTGCAGGTACGCGCGCCCCAGCCCCTCCTTCTTCGCGCGATGGAGCACCCGGATGCGAGGCTCCTTCGCCGCGAGCTCATCGGCGAGCTGTCCCGTCCCGTCCGGGGAGTTGTCGTCGACGACGAGGATGTCCACGCGGGGGTCCGCCTCCAGCACCGCGCGGGTGATGGGCTGGAGGTTGTCCCGCTCGTTGTAGGTAGGGATGCAGACCAGCGCAGGATTCATCGCGCGGCCGGACATACCAGAGTCGGGCCCGGTTCACCCCTGGAGTTTCGAGGCGGGGGGGATCAGCTCCAGCACCGACTCGGCGGCGCGGGCGGCGGCTCCGGTCTCCCCCAGCTTCCCTCGCATCTCGGCCAACCCCTGCAGCAGTTCCTCGCGAGGCGCTCCGGGGTCCCACAGGCGGCGGATCTCCCCGGCGATGCGCTCGGGCGTCATCTCGCCCTGGAGCAGCTCGGGCACCACTCGCCGGCCGGCCAGGAGGTTGACCAGGGCCACGTGAGCCACCTTCACCAGCATCCGGCCCACCCAGTAGGTCAGGAGGGAGACGCGGTACACCACCACGAACGGGCGCTGCATCAGCCCCGCCTCCAGGGTGGCCGTCCCGGAGACGACGATGGCCGCGTCGCTGGCGCCCACCACCTCGGGGGCGCGGCCCTCCACCAGCACCGGCTGCAGGCCGCTGCCCGTGAAGCGGGAGAGGATCTCCTCGGGGGGGATGGAGGGGGCCACTGGCACCACGACCTGGAGGCCGGGGCGCTCGGTCACCAGCCGCTTCGCCGCGCCCACCATGGCGGGGAGGATGCGGCGGATCTCGCTCAGTCGGCTGCCAGGCAGGAGTGCGAGCGTGGGCGCGTTCTCCGGCAGGCCCAGCCGCTGGCGGAAGGCGATCGCGGTGTTCGGGGAGGGAACCTGCTCCACCACCGGGCTGCCCACGTAACGGGCGGGCACGCCGGCCTCCCGGTAGAAGTCTTCCTCGAAGGGGAGGATGCAGAGCATCCGGTCCACCAGCCGGGCGATCTTCTTCACGCGGCCCCGACGCCAGGCCCAGATCATCGGCGAGACGTAGTAGGCCACGGGGATGCCCAGCTTCTTGAGGCGGGCGGCCAGGCGGAGGTTGAAGTCGGGGATGTCCACGAGGATGGCGCAGGCCGGGCGGCGCTCGGTGGCGGCCCGGGCCAGACCCCCCATCACCTGGAGGATGCGCGGGATCTTCGGCAGCACCTCGGTGATGCCCATGACGGACACCTCGTGGGCTCCGAAGAGCAGCTCCACCCCCTGGGCGGCGAGGCGCGAGCCTCCCATGCCGAAGAAGGTGAGCTCTGGACGACGGGCCTTGAGGGCAGCGACGAGATCGGCGGCATGGGCATCACCGGACGCCTCGCCGGCCACGATGAGAATCTGGGGGGCAGGGGACATGGGAAGCTGCGCGCATTCTACAACTGCCCGACGGGGCGTGTCCGGTGTTGCAGGGACGTGAATTTTCTCCCTCTGGAGGGCATGAGTGCTGGACTTCGATTAGGTGAAGGGGAATTATCCAGAGGTTGTTGTGTTTGTGAGTGTTGCCGAATGAGATTGTCCTATCTCCTCAGCCTGGGACTGGTCGTCCTGCTGTCGCTCCAGGTGCCGCGGCCTTCGGCTGTCGGCGTCCGGGTGGGGCAGTCGGGTAGCCGGCCGTCGTCGGGAGGCTCCCTCCCCGAGGAGGAGGATCATCATCGGTGCGTCGCCAGCCCCGTCCCGGGCTGGAGCATGGAGGAGGGTGGCCCGAAGCCGCGTCGTCAGCGGAAGTCGAGGAGGGCACCTGCTCCCATTCGTCTGCTGAGCCCCGTGGAGGCCCCGCTCGAGGCCATCGCCCATTGGCGCGCGGCGCAGCTCCCTCGCAGACAACCTCCGGAAGAAGAGCAACCCGCGGTCTGAGCTGGTGGCTCCGCGCTCGTGAGCGGAGCGTCGCCCGTTCCCGTTGGAAATTTCGCTCGTCATCTCGAACGCGCGCGGTACCCGTGCGCCTCCGGACCTGTGTGCCGGGGCGTGGGGGCCGTGCCATGCCTCGCTTCCGTCAGGTTCAACAGCCATGAATTCGCAGTCCGCTACGCGGCGTCGTCCGCGCTCGTCATCCTTGCGTCTTGATCTCGGTATCCGCCGGCTCCTTCCCGAGTGGAAGGCGTTGCTCTCCCCCCGCCACCTCAGGGAGGACACGCTGGCCGGTCTCACGGTGGCCTGCATCGCCATCCCCCTGTCGCTGGCCATCGCCCTGGCGTCAGGGGTTGCGCCGGAGGTGGGCCTGGTGACGGCCATCATCGCCGGCGTGGTGTGTGCTCTCTTCGGTGGTACGCCCCTGTCTGTGAGCGGGCCGGCGGCGGCGATGGCGGTGCTCATCGCCGCGGCGGTGCAGCAGCACGGGCTGGGAGGGTTGCTCATCATCGGCCTGACGGTGGGCCTCCTGCAGGTGCTCACCGGCGTGCTCGGCCTGGGGCGGCTCATCCGCTTCGTGCCCGTGCCGGTGGTGGCCGGCTTCACCGCGGGTATCGGCGCGATCATCCTCATCGGGCAGCTCCCGCGTGCCTTCGGACTGCCGCCGCCGGATCAGAGCCACGTGCTGGACGTGCTCACCCACATGAGGGAGTTGCTGCATGAGGCGAAGCCGGCCGCGCTGGGGCTCACCCTGCTGACGCTGGCCATCGCCCTGGGGCTGCCCCGGGTGCTGCCGAAGCTGCCCGCGCCGCTCATCGCGGTCATCGCCCCCACGGTGGTGGCCGCCGGGCTGGGGTTGGAGGTGCAGGTGCTTGGCGAGCTGCCCCGCTCGTTGCCGGCGCCGAAGCTGCCGGAGCTGCCGACCGAGGGCTGGGGTTCGCTGTTGGGCACCGCGCTCGTCGTCTACGCGCTGGCCTCTCTGGAGACGCTGCTTTCCAGCGGCGCGGTGGACAAGCTGGCCAGGGGGACGCGGCATGATCCGGATCAGGAGCTGGTGGGCCAGGGACTGGGCAACATGGCGGTGTCGTTCTTCGGTGGCATCCCGGTGACGGGGGTTATCGCGCGCTCGGCGCTCAACGTGCAGTCCGGGGCTCGCACCCGGCGCTCGGCGATCATCCACTCGGTGGTGCTGTTGGCGGTGGTGTTCCTCTTTGCTCCGATCATGGGACGCATTCCCATCGCTGCCCTGGCGGGCGTGCTGCTGGCGGTGGCGCTGCGCATGCTCCACCCGCGCGAGCTGATGGCGCTGTGGAAGGTCTCCCGCGTGGAGGCCGGCGTGTACCTCGTCACCTTCGCCGTCATCGTGCTGGTGGATCTCATCGTCGGCGTGCAGGCGGGCATCGTCGCTGCGCTGGCGATCGCCGCGGTGCGCATGGGGGGCACGAAGACGAGCCACCTGGAGATGGAGACGCCGGGGCCGTTCCGCTTCGTGCTTTCGGGCTCCATCTCCTTCATGTCCTCCGCGAAGCTGGAGCGGTTGCGCGTCCAGGCCTCGGAGATGGATCCCTCCCGAGGCCTCATCGTGGATCTGTCGGGCGTGACGAACATGGACACCTCGGGTGCGGAGATGTTCATCGAGTGGGTGGAGAGTCTGCGCGCGCGGGGAACCCGGGTGGCGCTGGTGGGAATGGGGCCGGAGCTGAAGCGGCTGCTGGCGCATCAGCACGGTGGTGAGGAGCTGCTGTCGCTGCTGGCGATCTCCGAGGCGGACGCGATGATCTTCTCGGAGGACCAGGCGACGAGCTCCTCCCGCGATCGGCTGGCGCATGGCGTGGAGCGCTTCCGCCAGCAGCAGTGGCACCGTTATGGGCCCCTGTTCGATCGGCTGAGCGAGGGGCAGAGTCCGCACACCCTGTTCATCACCTGCGCCGACAGCCGCATCAGCCCCAACCTCATCACCTCCA
>QKJM01000285.1 GCA_003249315.1 Archangium sp. | reverse complement strand
GCGCTCCGTCTGGAGCTGGCCCCGCTGGCTCGCGCCGCCGGCCGGGAGGAACTGGCCCGGGAGTCGCTGGAGGCGGTGGTGGCTCGCGGAGCCTCCGGTGCTGGTTACGCCGAGGCGCTGGAGGCGCTGGAGGCGCTGCTGGAGGAGGAGCCAGGCCGGCTCGCCGAGGTGCGGGCGGCGCGGGCGGAGCTCGTCTCGGGTCCGGAGCGCAAGGAGCTGCTGCTGTCCGCCTCGCACCACTTCGAGGCCGCCGGGCGCCTGTCGGACGCGCTGCACTCGGCCTGGGCCGCCGAGGAGGCGGAGCCGGACGTGGAGGTGCTGCGGCGGGTGGCCTTCCTGCACCGGGCCGTCGAGGAGCCCGGGCGCGCGGCCCAGGCGCTGCTGCAGGCGGCCCGGTTGGCCTACTCCGCCCAGCGCCCCGCGCTGCTGCTGGAGGCGGCCGACCTGTGGGAGTCCGCGGGCGAGCGTGCCGAGGCCCTCGAGGTGTTGGAGCGCCTGGCCTCCGAGTCTCCGGACTCGCCGGGCCCGGTGGAGCTGGTGGAGCGCTTCTTCCGGTTGGAGGCCCCGGAGCGCGCCGTGGAGGTGGGCTTCGCTCCGGCGCTCGCGGCGGGAGACCTCGAGGGGGCTCTGGCGCTGGCCGAGCGCGCGGGGGATGCGGACCGGGTGCGCGAGGCTCTCTGGGCCCTCGTCGCTCGGCCGGAAGTGGAGGCCGAGCACGTCTCCGCCCTGGCCGAGGGACTGCGTGACGAGCGCGACTGGGAGGGGCTGCTACGGTTGGCGGACCTGCTGGCCGGGGAGGACGCGGCCCTGGCCACCGGGCTGCGCGACGAGGTGCTGCACGCGGAGGATGCGGAGACGGAGCTGCGCCTGCGGGCCCTGGAGTCGCTCGCCGAGGTGGAGCCGGGTCTCTCCGCGCGCCTGAGGGGCCTGCTGTCCGAGCTCGCCGGTCTGCCGGAGGCGCTGGCCGAGGCGGCTCTCGCTCTCGTCCGGGCGCTGCCCGAGGCCGAGCGCCTGGAGGCACTGGGGGAGGCGGCGGAGGGCTGGCCTCAGCGTCGGAGCCGGCTGCTGCGCGAGCGCTTCCGGCTGCAGCGCGACGGCGGGCTCATGGCGGAGGCGGCGGACACGCTGGCCCTGCTGATCTCCGACGAGACGGAGGCTCGCGCCCGCGCCAGCCTCTTCGTGGAGCAGGGCGAGCTGCTGCAGGGAATGGGCGAGGCGGAGCGTGGGCTGGAGTCCTTCGAGCAGGCACTCGAGGAGGATCCGGGCTCGGTGCGCGCGTTGGAGCACCTGCTGCCCCTGTACGACAAGTCCAACAACCACGCGCGCTTCGTGGATGTGGCGGAGCGCCTGGCGGAGGTGCTGGCCGGCCCGGACGTGATGGGGCTGTGGCGTGAGCGGCTGGCGGACGCCTACGAGGCGCTGGGGCGGTACACGGACGCCGCCATGCAGTTGGAGATGCTGGAGGAGACGCCCGAGCGGCTGGAGCGGCGCGCGCGGGTGGCCGAGGCGCGGGGCCTCACGGGCGAGGCGCTGCAACTCCGCGAGCGTCTCACCGAGGAGCCGGACCAGCTCGAGGACATCCTCCGGCAGTACCTGGACGCGCAGCTCGTCGTCTTCGCGGTGCGGCTGGCGGAGCGGCTCTTCCAGGGCGGCACGCTCTCGGAGGAGACGAAGCGGCTGGTGGCGGAGCGGCTGGCGCCCACCCGTGAGGGCGCGGCGCTGGCCATCCAACTCTGGCCCGAGCTGCTGAAGAAGCAGCCGGTGGACGCGGACGGGTGGACGCTGTACGCGGAGGCGCTGCGCGTCCGTGGCGCGGACACGGAGACGGAGACGGCGCGGGTGGATGGTTTCGGCGCGGCGCTGGTGTCCAGCACGGCGAGCGCACCGTCCGCCTCCCTCTCCCGGCTGGAGCGGCCCGAGGACTTCCACCACCCGCGGCCCGAGGGGGCGTTGGCGGTGACGCGCGAGCAGATGCCCCGACTGGAGGCGGCCCTGCGGCCCCTGCTGAGAGGGCTGGGGCAGAAGAGGACGCGCGTCTTCATCGACGCATCGGGCGGGGTGGAGGCGTACCTCTGCGCGCCGGGCGAGTTGGTGCTGGGAGCGGGGGCGCTGGCGTGCTTCGGCCCGGTGGAGCTGGGCTACCTGTGCGCGCTGGCGGTGTGCCTGGGTGCCTCGGGCGAGGCGCTGGCGCGGCCCGGTCCGGTGCCCGGCTTCGACGAGGCGGCGGTGGCGGCCTTCCGCGCGATGCCTGCCTCGCTGGCCGCCTCGCGCGTGCTGGCGCACCTGTCTCCCGAGGTGCGAGGGGGAGACCCGGCCGAGGTGGACGTGGGAACGGTGCTGCGTACCAGCACGGCCTTTCATGCGGTGGCCCTCGCCGCGCTGGAGCTCGTGTAACCTCCCTCCCCAGCCATGCCTTCAGACCGACGCCTCCTCCTGTCACTTCCCGTGCTCGCCCTCGTCGGGGCCTGCGTCTCCGAGACGGTGTACCCGGGAGACCTGGTCATCGGCACCTTCGACTTTAACTCCCAGGCGGACTGGACGCGCTCCTCCTGCGACGCGGGCAGCCCGGACTTCAGCCGACTGCAGGATGGGGGCTTCGGCTTCGCGGGCACCTTCTCGCGAGACAGCGTGGATGGCGGAGGGTGGTTCACCATCGACGGCTTCTCGCGCCAGGCCACCTTCGACGCGCAGGCGCAGCGCTACACCACCTACCACCGCACCACGGCTCAGCTCCCGAGCTGCGGCGAGGGGTGCGAGGGGGCGGAGATAGAGGAGACCATGTCGGTGGTGGTGCTCAGCGACAGTCAGGATCGGCGCATCGGCAGCAAGTGCGCCAACCTGGTGGACGGGGGCCTGCCTGTCGGGGATGGCCTCACCCCGCCGGGTCCGACGGTGAACGGTTATGACGCGGAGAGGGCCTGCGGGGAGCTGAAGGTGGTGTTCCTCCCGGGGAAGGGTTCCGCGTGCAAGTGCGTGACGTCATGCACGGCGGTGTACGACGTGGAAGGGAAGCGGCGTTTCGATGTCAGATAGGAAGAAGGCAGTGGTGCTCCTCTCGGGAGGCCTGGATTCCACGACGTGCCTGGCGATGGCCCGAGCGGAGGGCTTCGAGCCGGTGTGCCTCGCGGTGGCCTACGGGCAGCGGCACGCGGTGGAGCTGGAGCGGGCGCGCCGGGTGGCGGAGTCCCTGGGGGTGAAGGACTTCCGGGTGGTGTCGGTGGACCTGCGGCAGGTGGGCGGCTCGGCGCTGACGGCGGAGATTGAAGTGCCCAAGAACCGGCCGGAGTCGGAGCTGTCGGAGGGCATTCCCGTCACCTACGTGCCCGCGCGCAACGCGCTCTTCCTCTCGCTGGCGCTGGGGCTGGCGGAGGTGGTGGGGGCGAGCGATCTCTACATCGGGGTGAACGCGGTGGACTACAGCGGCTACCCGGATTGCCGGCCGGAGTTCATCGAGTCCTTCGAGCGGATGGCGAACCTGGCGACGAAGGCGGGGGTGGAGGGCACGCGCTTCCGGGTACACGCGCCGCTGTCGGGGATGACCAAGGCGGACATCATCCGCGCGGGCGTGAAGCTGGGCGTGGACTATTCGATGACGCACTCCTGCTACGACCCGGACCCCCAGGGGAGGGCGTGCGGGCGGTGCGATAGCTGCGTGCTGCGGCGCCGGGGCTTCGAGCAGGCCGGCGTAGCGGACCCGACGCCGTACGCCGAGGGAGCCTGAGGTGGCGGGTCCGGCGGGCGTGGCGTTGGGGCTCTGGCTGGCGGCGGGAGGTGCGCCGCTGGTGGATGCCACCGAGGTGGTGAAGGACCTGGTGGTGGATCTGCGCTACGCCACGGCGGACAACTTCCTGAAGCGCAAGGTGTACCCGGACGGGGCGAGGTGCCTGCTGTTGCCGGAGGCGGCGGAGCGGCTGGCGAAGGCGGCGGAGGCGCTGCGCGAGCAGGGCTATCGGCTCAAGGTCTACGACTGCTACCGGCCGCGAGCGGTGCAGTGGGAGATGTGGAAGCTCTTCCCCAAGCCGGGGTACGTGGCGGACCCGAAGAAGGGGAGCAACCACAACCGCGGGGCCGCGGTGGACCTGACGCTGGTGACGCCGGAGGGCGAGGAGGTGGAGATGCCCACGCCCTTCGACAGCTTCGAGAAGGCGGCGCACCACGGGTACACCGGAGGCACCGAGGCCTCTCGCAAGCACCGCGAGGTCCTCCGCGAGGCGATGGAGGAGGCGGGCTTCAAGAAGAACCGGATGGAGTGGTGGCACTACAGCCTTCCGGGCGCGACGCGGCTGCCCGTGCTGGACGTTCCCTTCTCCTCGACGTGAGGCTCTACTGCGGCGGGGGCTGAATCTCGCGAATGGTCAGCTTCTTGAGCCACTGCTCGCGAACGCCGTCGTTGCGGATGACGACGAAGGGCTGCGGTGTGGTGATGCGGTGGTCCGGCGCTATCTTGCAGGAGGCGGCCTCCTCCTCGTCGATGCTCCAGCCGCCCGCGTCGATGTACTCGTGTACCTTCTCCCAGTGCCCGCCGGACTCGCCATCGGTGAGGTCCACCCACAGCTCCAGCTTCACCGCGTCGCCGGGCAGGTTGTAGGTGATGACCTTGATGCCCACCCACTGATCGCTCGGCAGCGGCTGTCCCTCCCAGAGCTGCGTGGTGATCTGCGAGGTGTAGAAGGGATGCTTGAGCTCCTTCTGGAGGACGACACGGCCGTCGAAGCGCAGCGCGTATGAGTAGGCGTGCCCGTCGCAGCGCTTGTCGAGGCCTCTGTGGTTGAGCCGGTTGTCGTCTCCCCGGTGGCCGTCCCGGGTGCGCGTCTGGAACTCGAAGCCGGCCGTCCCGGGGGCGTCGTCCTGCTCGGCCACACGCATCTCGTACACCGTCAGCTCGATGTTGAGCCAGGAGAGGCCCCAGGTGCCGATGTAGAGGCGGACGATGTCTCCCCAGCTCCGCGCCAGGCCGTTGCCCGGAATCTCCAGCTTCTGGTGCGAGCCCCTTACATGGAACTCGGAGTCGAGCGGGTCCGTCTGCGGGTTGCTCAGCGTGCGAGGGTTCTCATTCCACTTCGCGGCCCACGTGCGGCCCCCAGGCGCGGAGGGGTAGAGGATGCTCGTCCCGAAGACATCGACTTCCCCGGTGGGTACGGCGCTGTCCTTCGGGGGCGGAGGCTGCTCGATCACGGGCGTGGAGGTCTTGCCTTCCGGCTCGGAGTCGGCGTCCGAGTCGGGCTCCAGTGGCGAGGGGGTTGGTGGCGCGGACTGCGCGGGCGCTTCCTCACGGGGCTCCAGGCCCGGCTCCGGACCGGAGCAACCGGAGGTGAGTACCCATAGAAACACGATGAGACTCGATGTTGCTCGAGTGCATGCGATCACGGCCGGTCCCCCCTCTCGCGAAAGGGGTGCTCAGTCGGAGCGGGACGGGCAAGCCTCCCCTGGGGACGAGACGAGTTTCCGCCGCACCTGGATGAGCTCTCCCACGATGGACACGGCGATCTCTTGCGGCGTCAGCGCGCCGATGTCCAGGCCCATGGGAGAGCGCAGCCGCTCCAGTGTGTGCTCGTCCACCCCCGCCGCCCGCAGTCTCATCCGGAAGCGCTCGGCCTTGCGTCGGCTGCCAATCACTCCCAGGTACGCCGAGGGCTTGCCCACCAGCGCCTCCACCACCGCCTGGTCCAACGGATGGTCGTGCGTGGTGACGCAGTAGTAACAGTCCGGTCCTCCGGCCTGCTCGCGTGCATGGTCCGCGGGGTCCCTCACCCTCAGCTCCACCTCGGGGAAGCGCTCGGGGCGGGCCCACTCGGGCCGCTCGTCCACCACCGTGACGCGGAAGCCCACCTGGTGTGCCAGCGCGGCCAGCTCCTTCGCCACGTGTCCGGCGCCGAACACCGTGAGCCGCGGCGGTGCCCCGTGCTTCTCCAGGAACACCTTCATCCGTCCCCCACAGCACATGCCCAGCTCGTGGGTGAGGTGCGTCTCGATGAGGCGCGTGCGCTCCGGTGCCTCCAGCAGCGCCAGCGCCGCCTGCACGATTTGATGCTCGATGGCGCCGCCGCCCACCGTGCCTCGCAAGCCTCCGTCCCCGAGCACCACCAGCTTCGAGCCCGGCTTCTGGGGCGTGCTGCCGGCGCTCTCGATGACGGTTGCCAGCACGAACGGGCGACCCTCGGCCACCAGGGCCGCGATTTCCGCGTACAGGTCCATGTGGGGGGCCATTCTGCCTCCGCCCCCGGGCCTACCCGAAGAAGACCTGGGCGACCTCGAAGAACTCCGGGGGCACCTTCTTGAGCTCCCGGGTGGCCTCGGACAGATCCACGCTGACGATTTCGTTGCCCTTCAGCGCGGCCATCTTCCCGAACTCGCCCCGAGCCACCATGTCGCAGGCATGGACGCCGTAGCGTGTGGCCAGCACCCGGTCATGCGCGGTGGGCGCGCCGCCTCGCTGGATGTGGCCCAGCACCGACACCCGCGTCTCGTAGCCGGTGCGCCGTTCGATCTCCTGCGCCACGATGGCGCCCACGCCGCCCAGCCGGGGCCGGCCCGCCTCGTCCAGCGCCCCCGAGGTGACGAGTTGCCCCTCCTCCTCCTCCGCTATCCGGATGCGCGTGCCCTCGGCCACCACCACGATGGAGAAGCTGCGCCCCGAGGCGTGCCGGCTCTGGATGTGCTCGGCCACCCGCGGCAGCTCCACCGGCATCTCCGGCACCAGGATGACATCCGCGCCGCCGGCGATCCCCGCGTAGGTGGCGATCCACCCCACGTGCCTCCCCATCACCTCGCACACGATGACGCGCTTGTGCGACTCGGCGGTGGAGTGCAGCCGGTCGATCGCCTCGGTGGCGATGGTCACCGCCGTGTCGAAGCCGAAGGTGAAGTCCGTTCCGTTCAGGTCATTGTCGATCGTCTTCGGCACGCCGACGATCCTCAGTCCCTCCTGGGACAGGCGGGTGGCCGCGGACAGGGTGCCCTCGCCGCCGATGGCGATGATGGCGTGGATGTTGTTGCGCTCCACCGCGCGCTTGACCCGCTCCAGCCCGTTCTCCACCTTGAAGGGGTTGGTCCGCGAGGTGCCGAGGATGGTTCCGCCGCGATGGAGGATGCCGGAGGTCGTCTCGCGCGTGAGGCGGAAGTGGTTGTCCTCGAGCAGACCCTTCCACCCGTCGCGCAGCCCCATCATCTCGAAACCATGCAGGCTCGCGCGGCGGACGACGGCTCGGATGACTGCATTGAGGCCGGGGCAGTCACCCCCGCCCGTGAGAACGGCGACTTTCATGAGGTATCCTTCTAGCGCACCTTCTGCTCGTGTCATGCCCGAAGTTGGGCTGATCGCTCGTTGGCAGCGCTGCCGTCCGAGTGACGGGCAGTGTGCATGGGAGGGCTTCGCGGGCCGGGCCTCTCGCCGACCGGACAGCCGGCGTCCACAGGTGGCCTCCGAGGTTGGAAGACCTGTTGGGGCAGGTTGGGAGGCGGATGGTGGCGAGAGGTGGACGCGGAACTGTTCCGGTGAGGGGAGGTCTCACGTATAATCCCC
>QKJM01000314.1 GCA_003249315.1 Archangium sp. | reverse complement strand
GGTGGCTCTCCGCGGCGCGGGTGCCGGCTCGCAGGTGCAGGAACGCCTCACGGACTCCAGGTCGCTCGTCCGAGGGCAGGGTGGGGTAGGCGAGGAAGAGGCGCCCCTGGAAGAGCGTGGGCGCCTCCACCGCCGCCCGGGCCGAGAGGCTTCCCGTGAGCAGCAGGTAGGGGGCCCAGTCGAGCGTCCGGGCCTTCCCCGTCAGCGCGGCCAGCTCCGCGTCGTTGCCGAGGAACAGCACCACCTGGACTCCTCTCCGCTTCAGCCTCTCCGCCAGCGCCGGATCGAACTGGCCTCGCTCGTACGAGACGAGCTCCACCCGCTTCCAGCCTCGTGCCTGGAATCGGGCGCGCGCCGCGCGGGCGGCCTCGGCGAGGCCGTCGTCGCCGGGGTGGAGGATGACCACCCTGGGCTTCTCCAGGCGCAGCTCCCGGGTGGCGTACTCGGCGAGGACCCGGGCCTGCTCCCGGGGACCCGAGAGCAGGAAGAAGACGTAGCGGTTCGGTGGCTCGCCCTCTCGGGGGAGCAGGGTGAGAGGCCCGATGAGGGGGAGCGCTTCCCGCTCCGCGAGCTCGGCCAGCTCCCGCTCCGCGCCTGGCACGAATCCCGAGAGCAGCGCGAAGACAGGCTCCTCGTCGAGCAGTCGCCGTGCGCGGGCCAGGCCCGTCTCGCGATCGCTGTCGTACTCGGCGAACACCGGCACCAGCTTGCGGCCGTGAATCCCTCCCGAGGCATTGCGCTCGTCGAGAAAGGCTCGCAGCATCCCGCGCATCGCCTGTCCGAGCGCCCCGAGCCTGCCTCTCGTGGGGAGCACGATGCCGATCCTCAACTCCTTCTCCGTCACCCCGGGCGCGCGCTCGTGCTCCAGGCGCTTCATGTAGGCGAGCAGGCTCGTCATGTCCTCCTGGGAGAGCGAGTAGCGAGGCATCGCCGGATCCAACCAGTTGCCGCCTGGATCGATCCCTTCGGAGATGGCACGGGCCACGCTCTTCTCGTCGAACGGGGAATGTCTCCTGCCTGTCGGGTGGATGTGGCCGTATGGTTTGACGAGCTCCGTCCAGGTGATCTCCGGGGGCAGGACGCCGCCCTCGGGCCGGCCCGCTCCGTCTTCACCATGGCAGTTGACGCAGGGCACCGCGGTCCCGGGCAGGCGGACGCCGGCTCCGAGTGTCGCCGAGAGTTCCCGCCCCGAGGGGCTCTCCCCCTCGAGGTAGATCTTCCTTCCCGCCTGCTCCCGGGGCGTGAGCGGGGCTGGACGTGGGGCCGCGCCACAGCACAGCCCGCAGAGCAGCAGGGCGAGGAGCCGGAGGCCGGACGAGGCCACCCTCACTTCTCCCCGACGAGCAGCCGCACCTTCTCGGCGATGGCCTCGGGTGGCAGCTCCGAGCGGAGCTTCGTCCAGTGCCGGTTCCTCACGTTGCCGGCGATGAACAGCGTGGAGTGTCCCTCGATGTCCTCCACGTACTGGCCGAGCCGGGTGATCACCTGGTTCACGTCCTCCTTCTTCCCAGTGAGGAACGTCCAGCCCGGGTCCGTCGCCTGATTCTTCCGGGCGAACACCTTCAGCCTCTCGGGTGTGTCGTGCTCGGGGTCCACGCTGATGGAGACGAAATGCACCTCTCGGCCGAAGCGCTCTCCGAGCCGCGCCTGGATTTGCTTGAGCTTCCGGGCCAGCAACGGACAGGCGGTGTGGCAGCGGGTGAAGAGGAAGGAGATGACGACCACGCGATCCTTCAGAATGTCGCTGTAGAAGCGGACCTGCTTGCCCTCCTGCGTGACGAGGACGTTGTCGGTGAAGTAGCTCCGATCCTTCTCCTCGGAGGGGGTCTCCGCTCGGCGGGCCGTTGCCAGCTCGTCCACCTTCTCCAGGAGCTTCTCCTTGCTCGGGAACCCGTTGAGCCGCACCCACTTGCCGGTGCGTGGATCACCCACCAACACCATGGGCGCATGGTTGGCATAGTCCGGTGTGTAGGCTCCCAGCCCCTCGAGTACCTTCTTCACGTCCTCCTGACTCCCGGTGAGCCAGGTCCACCCGGTCTTCGCTCCGTGCTTGCTGGAGTAGGCCTTCAATCGTGCTGGCGTGTCCCGGGTGGGATCCACGGTGATGGACACCAGCCGCACTTCCTTCTCCAGCCGGTCGCCCAGGTCGCGCTGTGCCCTGGCGAGGATGGCCGAGAGCACCGGACACACCGTGGTGCAGTGGGTGAAGACGAAGTCGATGACGACGAGCTTGTCGCCGAGGACCTCGCTGCGGAACCGGACCGGCTTGCCGTTCTGGTCGAGGAGCGAGACATCCTCGAGGCGTACCTCCGTGGTGGAGGCCGTGCCGGGGGCGTCCTTCTTGGAGGCGCAGTGCTCGCTTCCCGGATCGGCGCTGGCCATCACTGGCAGCAATAGGATTCCGAGAAGCGCCGCGATCCTCGAGTCAATCCACCTGTGTGTCATCAGCGGCCTCCTGAGGTGAAGCCCTCTTGCTGGGGCTCGTGGGTCCGTCCTTCGCCGCGCCTTCCACCCAGAGGGTCCGGTAGGCCAGCTCGCCGTACGGCATCTTCAAGGAAGGAACCGAGACGTAGAGGTAGTAGGCGCCAGCGCCCTGGAGCTCCGGGCTCGCCTCGTACACCCCGTCTTCCAGCTCCCGGGCCGTCACCTCCGCGCGGTGCCGACCGGGCGCGCGGTAGGTGAGCACCCTCACGTCCAGCCCGGTTCGGGGCTGGTGGGTGGATGCATCGCTGAGCTTGAAGCGCAGCCGAGGCTCCGCTCCCGCGGCGAGCCGGACCGGGAAGTCCTGGTACTCGATCTCCAGGAGACCGAGCTCCTGTCGGAGGGCGGGATTCTCCTTCACCTCGGCGCTGAAGCAGTGCAACACTCGGGGCGAGTCCAGCAGGAAGGCAATGTCATACCTGCCCGCGGCCGGAATCTTCTGGCGAGTGGCATAGACTCCAGGCTCGAGCTCCTTCAGGCTCCTGTCCACCACGGCCACCGCCTGGGCCGTGTGCCCGTAGTTGCCGAAGCTGCCCATGGGCGCGTTCATGCCCTCCATGTAGAAGTAGGTGGTGTTCTCCGCCGGGTTGAGCGCGAAGATCGCCGCCTCGGTGGAGGCCTGGGCAACGCTGTCCGCGAGGCTGAGCTCTCCCGCGAGTCCGGGCGCGACCGCTCCCGTGGCGAAGCCCTGCACCGTGGGCTTCCGCTGGCCGGCCAGGGTGGAGAGGTTGATCATCTCCACCCGCTCGGAGTCCAGCAGGCGCACGTAGGCGAACGCCCGGGTGAAGGTCACCTGATAGGGCTTTCCTCCCACGGGGAGGGTGTGCGCGAGCCGGTTCTCAGCCGCATCAATCACATGCACGACGTGCTCGGAGGTGTTGACCACGAAGCCCCAGCGCCCGTCGTGGCTGAAGCGCATCGGCCCCAGTCCCGGCTTCGCGGCGATCCGGGCGACCACCTCCAGGCGCGCGCCGTCGAAGGCAACGATCGTTCCCTCTTTTCCGTCCGCCACGTAGAGCACCTGGGAGAGCGGAGAGAAGGCCAGGGAGATCGGCACCGGGCCGGTCTTCAGATCCTTCACCTTCTTCAGCCGGGCGATGTCGATGACGGAGACCGTCCCCTCGTCCCTGTTGCTGACGAAGGCGTAGTGGTCGTCGGGCGTGAAGGCGAGCTCATGGTGCCCGCGTCCCGTGACAAGGCTTGCCACGACCTCGCGGGACTCGGTGTCGATCACCGTGACGCCGCTCTCGTCCTCGTCGCGGGCATCGTTCCCCACCCAGAGGTAGCGCCCGTCGGGCTGGAGGGCGACTCGTGTGGGCTGCTCGCCGGCCTCCACTTTGGTGGTGACCTTGAACGCCTGCGCGTCCACCACCGCCACCTTCCCGGCCCGAGGCATCGAGACGAAGAGCGAGCGCTCGTCATGGCTCTTGATCCAGTCGGCGCCAGGGCGCTCGAGGAGGATCGTCGCGTAGAGGCTCGTCTTGCCCGTCATCCCGACGAGCGGATCGATCACCGAGATGCTCGGATCCCGATTCAACACCAGCAGGTAGTAGCTGTTGAGATCGATCAGCGGACGGATGCCGACGAGCCCCTTGAGGTAGAGCGCGACCCGATCCTTGCACTCCTGCTGCGCCTCGGGCTTCCCCGGGAATGTCTGGCCGAGATCCATCCAGGCCGCGGGTGACAGGCCCCGCAGGGGAAGACCGCTGGTGGCATCGGTCAGGCGGAAGCGGACCTCGACATCATCGCCTTCCATCAGCGGTCTTTGCTCCGTGCCGGAGTTCCCCGGCCGTCCGATGGAGAACTCCACCACGATGCCCTCCTTCTCCAACCGCTCGGAGGGAGGGGCGGGTGTCGCGGTCGGCTCCTCCGCGGACTCCGTGGCTTCGTGCTCCCTCGTCGCGAGGGCCACGTACCCGGCCACGAGCAGACCGATCAGCAGCCACATGCCGACGGCGAGCCAGCGTTGGATGGGACTCGAGTGGACAGGAGTGTCGTCGTGTGAAGGCATGGTGGATTCCCTTCGGCGCGCTCACTCCACGCGCAGGATGCCCCAGTTGCCGCTCAGGTTTCCGAAGGCGCTCTGATCCCTGAACAGATAGTCTCCCGGTATCGCATTGGCTCCACCTGCGCTCGGGAGGAAGACCTCGAAGTGAGTGTAGGGATGGAAGCCATCCTGGCCGGCCAGGTAGAACCCTATCGGGTTGATGCCGATAGCCTGGGAGGCGACCTCCGTGGAGTTACACCGACCCGGAAGCCCCAGCGAGGCCGAGTCGGGACAGATATAGGGATCCCTCTGCCAGAGATGGCCATGGAGGACGAAGACCGAGCCGCGGAAGGCTCCGTGTGGCTCCAGCAGGCGCAGCCGGGCCTGTTGGCCGGATTCGGCGGTGAACACCGGGGTCTCCGGATCTCCCCCCACCAGGCCGTTGCTGTAGGCCTCGTGGGCATTCGGCACGGCGCCGAGGCCCCCAGGGGTATTTCCGAGGGGGATGTTGGGCGCGAGGCCGAAGCGGAACCACAGCGGCTCGCTCCCGTAGTTGATGGCCTGCTGACCGGAGTCCTGGTAGTCCTCGGCGACCAGTTGAGCGCCGCCGATGTTCTCCACTGCCGTGCCATCCGCGTATCGATGGCTGAGCTGCTTCTGCCACACCACGGCGAAGTCTCGGAAGGCGATGCTGTCCGGCTGGCCATCTTCGTCTTCGTCGGGGCCGACACTGGCCGAGGTCCGCCCGCTCGCATCCTCGCTCCAGGCCGTTTCCGGAGGCTCGATGATGAGGGCGCCCACCAGCGACTTCTGGCCCTGCTTCACCGTGTCCGCGGGGGTGAGGTTGGAGCCGCCGAACTCCACCGGGGTGGCGACGAGCCGGACGCGCCGGGCGTTGCCGTTGCCGTTGCCGTTGCCGTTGCCGTTGCCGTTGCCCGGTTCCGCGCGGATGTCGCCGGCATACCAGCGGTATCTCATCTGGCCGCCGGGGGGGGCGAGCTGGGGCACGTTGGTTCCGACGTTGGCTCCATCGGCCTTGGTGACGTCGTAGTCCACGAGCTGGGCATGGAGTCCCACATAGCTCGACGGGCGGATGAGGTTGTTGTTGAAGGTGGTCACCCCTTGAGGGTTCTGCCGGTCCCGGTTGACGACTCCGATCAGGCTGGTGAGGTTGGCCAGGTCTGGGTTGCCTTGCTGTGGCAGCCGGTTGCGCAGGGTGAGTTCGATGCACTCCCCCGCCGCCGCGCGCAGGACGATTGGCTCGATGGGGACGCCCGGCCTGAGCTTGCCGGAGGTAGGATCCAGGTCCGCGGTGCGTACATAGAGGATGGCCGTCGGATCATGGAGCGGTCCCGCCTTGCCGTTCGTCAGCGGAGTGGGCCGTGGGTTGTAGACCAGCGTGCCACCGAGTGGATCCACCGGGGCCCCGACGTGCTGGATGGCCGAGGCGTCGGGGGGGACGAGGGTGACGCCCAGCGGATTGTCGAGCGCGGTGTTGGCCAGCACCGCCGTGATGTCATACGCGCGTACCGGGGCGTCACGCGGGCAGACGCCGGCGTCGTTGACGGAGAAGTCCCGCACGTTCGCGATTCGCAGGGGCACCCTGGTGGTGGGAAGCGGGACCAGGTCGCGCTGGGGAGTGTTGTACGAGCGCATCAGGCCCCACACGCCAGTCCACCAGCCGTCCTGGCTGGCATTCATGCTGTAGGCGTAGTCCACCTGGGCGCCGGCCTGCCCGAGCACCGGGAGGAGCGGAACCCGGAAGGTGAACTGCTCGGAGATGCCCTGGGCCTGGGCGTTCCTCCAGCCGGAGTTGGGAGCCTGCCCGAAGCTGCTGCCTCCCTGGAGCCACTTCACCCCATGCATGGTGGAGTTGAACTCCTCCTCGTGTCCGCCGATCTGGATCCTCACCTGTACCCGGTCACCGGTGAAGGCGCGCATCAGCGGGGTGAAGGGATCTCCGTTCCCGATGTCCTCGGTCAGCGGCGGATAGGGCGTGTTGCCGAGCCGGGTGTTCAGCTCGGGGATGGCGCGATCGGCGCGCGTCTGGAGCGCGAAGGCCAGGTCTCCCGCGAGGCCATCGGCCTGGGCTCCCGGCTTTCCATCCGGCCCCAGCTTGTTCGGATCGTAGACGCGGAGGGCGACCGGCTCGTTCCGGTAGTTGACCACGAACATGCCAGGATCATCGGCCGAGATGGCCTGGGGGCACGGTCGTGGCACGCCCCCGGGGCACTGGGCCGCGACGACGAACAGGTCCGGGAACACCGGGCTGGCCTGCTCTCGGAAGGGGGGCATGATGGCGTTGCGGAACGTGTCCGCGGTGGGCGCGAGCCCGGGATTGGGCCTCCCATCTGGACCGGCTCCCACGTAGACGCCGGCCTCATAGGCATGCTGGAAGTCGGAGGCCTGGAACCAGAACTCGCGGTAGCTGTCATTGGCGCCATCGTCGTCGAGGTCTCCGGTGATGATGGCCGCCTGCCACGTCGTCGGGCCGCCATCATGCCGGGTGCCGAGTGGTTCTCCGGTCTCGTTGTGGACCCAGGTGGAGCCCGCGGGCTCGGTGAGCACCGAGCCGTAGAGGCCGATCTGCTGGTGGGTGGAGGGCCCGAGGTGATCATGGGTGAAGATGATGCCCAGCCCCCGGTGTACGCCCTCCACGTTGACCACCGGATCGAAGAACCAGCGTTGAATCGTCGTGCGGGCGCCCAGCCAGTCATTGTTCGGGCCGGCGCCGAAGAAGGGATGGGGCTCCGGCTCGAGGTGGGTGCGGCCGTCCAGGGTCGGCACGGGAGTGACGTTCGGATCCGCGTTGTAGGTGTTGATCGCCTCGATCCGCTCTCGCACCGCGCCGGGAGAGAAGGTGCCGTCCTCGTAGTTCCACCCGTTGGCCGCCCCGTCGGTGGAGGGGAGATCCCACTTGGGCAGGTGGATGTGCTGGCCGATGACGTCTGTGGGCGTGCGCACCTGAAAGTCATCCAGCTCGAACGCCTTGGGGATGAGGTTGGTGTGGAGGTACTTGCCGCAGTCGAAGGTGTTGAACCGGATGGTGAAGGGCT
>QKJM01000054.1 GCA_003249315.1 Archangium sp. | reverse complement strand
TGACCATCCGTCCCACGGCGGCGGGCAGGCCCTTCGCCTCGGGGAGGAGTTGCCGGAGGAGCTGGGTGCCCTCCACGGTTCCATCGCTCTTCCACAGGCGGAAGCCATCACCGGACAGCAGGAAGAGCATCCCATTCACCCGCGCGAGCGCCTTCGGGCCCCCCACGTGCGCGAAGAGCTCAGGAAGCGGGGTGGTGCCTGCCTCCGTTCCATCACTCCGCCACATCTGCTGGTGGGCTCCCTCGGTGGTGAGAAAGAAGAGCTTCCCATCCACCTCCACCATCGACCGTACCGTGGCCTCCTGCTGGAGGGACTGGCTCAGTACCTTCACGCGCACCGTACCGAGCTCCGTTCCATCGCTGCGCCACAGCTCCGTGCCATACGCGCCACGATGGACGATGAAGAAGAGGGTTCCTCCCATCACCACCGGCTCGCCGAGCGAGCCCCACGCGATGGTGTCGAGCCACTTGACGCGCACCGTCCCGGCCGCCGTGCCATCGCTCTTCCATAGCTGCGGGTAGGAACTCCCGTTGTCCCTCAGGCCGAAGAAGAGCGTGCCCCCGAAGTCCACCAGCGCGGAGAGGGTGGCACCCTCGGAGGGAGGAGACTCGCGGACGATCCTGGTGCCAGCAGCCGTTCCATCGCTCATCCACAGGTCTCCTCCCCGGCTGAAGAAGAGGCTCCCGTTCACGTTCGTCAGCGAGTGGGGCTGTGACCCCGGCACGTCGTGGAGGGGCTCCAGGATGCGCACCGTTCCGGCCGTCGTGCCGTCACTCCTCCACAGCCCGAGGTCACCCTGGCCCTCGTCCGCGAAGAAGAAGAGTGTATTCCCGACAGCGACCAGCTCACGAGGATCCGAGCCCGCGCCAGCCTTCGTCAGCTCCCTCACGAGCCGCGTGCCCGATTCCGAGCCATCGCTCGTCCACGGTTCGAAGCCATGGACGCCGTCATCAGCCCAGAAGAAGAGCATCCCATTCAGCGCCACCGCCTCGGAAGGCGAGGCGGTCCTCAGCGAGGTGCTCGTCACCCGCCTCGTGCCAGCGCTCGTTCCATCGCTCCTCCACAGCTCGTGCTCCTCGCCCCCGCCACAGCGAACGGAGAAGAATGCCGTGCCGCTCACGGTCGCCAGCGGGGTGAGACTCGAGGAGGAGAAGTCGGCGCACAGTTCTCCGAGTGGCACCGTTCCCGCCACCGTCCCATTGCTGTGCCACAGGGCCCTGGCACCGTTCTCGAGGCTCCGCCGGCTGAAGATGACGCCTTCGCTCACGCTCAGCATGGAGAAGACGGTGTCGTCGGGCACGAGGTTCACCGTCCCGGCCGTCGTCCCATCACTCACCCACAGGCCCCCTTCCGCGTAGGCGCCTCCGGTCGCGACGAAGAAGAGCCTCCCCTGCACGACCCGCGGCGAGTCGATTCTGGTGAATCCTCCGTGGAGCACGCTGGTGCCCTCCGCCGTCCCGTCGCTCATCCACAGGTTCCTGTGGATGTAGTCCTGGACCGAGAAGACGACGTGGCCGTTCCAGTCCACCGGCGCGATGTCCACCGCGAAGGAGGAGGATTCGGTCGAGACGCGCTCGACCAGCACCGTGCCCGCTTCCGTTCCATCACTCTTCCACAGCTCCCTGCCCCCCTCCGCGGGAATGCCAATGAAGAAGAGCACGCCATTCACGGCCACCAACTCCTCGGCGAAGGCGCCTGCGTTGTCCGGGATGCTCTTGATGGGGTGCGTTCCGGCGGCCGTGCCATCACTCACCCAGAGCGAGCGTTCGGTGAGGAGGAAGAGCCGACCCCCCAGGGCCTCCATCGCCCGCACCTGGGGCAGGGAGTCCAATACGAGCACCGTTCCCGCCTCCGTCCCATCGCTCGTCCACAAGGCGGAGTGGATGTCCTCCATGAAGAAGAGCGTTCCTCCCACCACCTCGAACAGGCCGAGGCGGGCCTCCCCAGGCGCGAAGCGCCGCACGAGCACCGTGCCCGCCTCCGACCCATCACTCCTCCACAACTCCGAGCCTCCGAAGTCGTTGAGGGCAAAGAAGAGGGTGCCCCCGATGACCGCCACCCCTTCGGGCCTCAAGCCTCGCCCCTGGGGATTGATGTCGCGCAGCAGGTACGGCTTCTCGGGCTCCGGCCCATCCGAATGGGTGTCACGCGAGGGCTCGCACGCGGCGAGCAAGGCTGGCACCAGGGCCAGCACGAAAACCGTGGACCCGAAAAATCCTCTCTGCCTCATGACGACGCTCCCCCCCAACTCACCGCGCTCGCCGGCCCAGCACGGTCTTCCAACCAGGAAGACGGACTCTGACGAACCCGGACCCCTCTGGCAAGCGGGGCCGAGAGCTGAGCGACTACTTCGCGTGTACCCGCATCTCCACCTTGCCGAGCGAGGAGGCCATGCGCAGCACCACCCGCTCGGCGCCGGGGGGGATGACGGGCTGGCCGTCCTCGCGAGTGGTGGGGAAGCGCACCCGGTAGCCCACCCAGAAGTTGCCCAGGTACGAGTAGTAGGCGCGCATCTCCTGATCCGCCCGGCCCACGCGCTCCACCAGGCTGGGCCGCACCTCTCCGGCGGGCGTCACCAACACCACGTTCCAGATGGACGAGTCCCGGTCAAAGTCGTCGTAGCGGTAGTTGTTGACGTGTACGCCGAGGAAGAACTCGTGCGCCTGCTCCGCCTCCACCAGCTCCTGGGCGAGCAGCGCCTCCTCCCGCTCGCGCGTCAGGAGTTGGAAGAGGGCCGCCCGACGCACCCGGGCCTCGCGGAACGCCGGCGTCTGCAGGGTGGCCCCGGCGAAGAGGATGGTGTCGAAGCCACTGTAGAGCTCGGCGCGCGCCGAGTAGCGGGACAGGGTCTCCTGGTAGGCCTTCTCCTTGCGCTCGTCCTTGAGCACCGGCGGCGGCTCTCCCGCGGAGGGCGGGGTGGAGACACAACCCACGAGCGCCAACAGCAGCGCCGCGGCCCCCAACTGCCTCTTCATGGAATGAAGTCCTTGCGGGTGTACAGGGTGAAGAGACGATGCCCGGCGGCCTCCACCGCCTCGCGTCCCCCCTCCAGACGATCCACCAGCGCGAAGGCTCCCAGCACCTTCAACCCCTCGGACTGCGCCCTCTCGATCGCCTTGAGGGTGGAGCCCCCCGTGGTGACGACATCCTCGAGGATGGCCACCGGAGCCCCCGGCCCGAGCGCGTGCATGCCCTCCACCCACTGGCCCGTGCCATGCCCCTTGGGCTCCTTGCGCACGATGAAGGCCCTCAGCGGCGTGCCCGCCAGGTAGCTGGTGAGGCTGACGGCCGAGGCGAGCGGATCCGCTCCCAGCGTCAACCCGCCCACCGCCACCGCCTCGGGAGCCTCCCGCCGCACGGCATTCAGCAGCAGCCGGCCCACCAGGAAGTGCCCCTCGGGCAGCAGCGCCGTGCGCTTGCAGTCGATGTAGAAGTCCGACTCCTTGCCGGACGCGAGCACCACCCGGCGCCTCTCGAAGGAGCACTCCGTGAGCAGCTCCAGCAGCCGCGCCCTGTCTCGAGCCAGCGCATCCACCGTCATCGCAGGCTCTCCAGCCAGGCCACCAGATCCGAGGAGTAGCGAAGCTGCGTGAGCAGCTCCTGCTGCCGCGTCTTGTCGAGGTCTCCGAACACGTCCGCCAGCAGCGCCAGATCCTGGTTGATGTCCACCAGCCGCTGGGTGGCCTGCAGGGCCAGCTCGTCCGCGTCGACCTCCTCCTCCTCCACTGTCTCCGGCGCCAGCGAGTCCTCGGTGGCCAGCGCCTTCTCCAGCATGTCCCGGGCGATGGGCGTCAGCCGGCCCGCCGCCTCCAGCTCGTCCCGCTTCGCCGCCAGCAGCTCCCGCTCCACCGGCGCGGCGTGGATGGTCGCGGCCAGCGCCAGCAGCAGCGCATCCTCATCCGACAGGTCCGTGTGCAGACGCGCCAGCACCCGGTCCCGCTTGAGGAAGCGCAGCGCCGCCACCCGGCGGAAGCCGCTGATGATCTGGAACCGATCCGGAGGCTTGAAGCGCACATCCACCGGGAAGAGCTGCCCCAGCCGGGCGAGATCCGTCGCCAGCGCGGACAGATCCCCCAGGGGGCGGATCTGGAAGAAGAAATCCTCGTCGATCCGCTCCAAGGGAATGTGAGCGGGCGCCACGTGCCCGCGGCGGCGAGGCGCGACGAGTTCTGGCACCTCGGCTGGCGGCTGCTCGGCCGACGGCCCCTCTGGAGACGAGGCCTGCGCTGCCGGAGCCTCGCCCGTGGGGGAAGCAGCCTGCTCGGAAGACTCGGACGCGACCGGCCCTGGGGTCTCCTCCGCCGGGGTGCTCGGCTTCGCGTCCACTTCCTCGACCCTGTCTTCGGCGTTCATGGCGTTCATCGGCACCCTCGTGGCCCGCCGCATGCACCCCCGCGGACGGCGGTGCGGCGGCGCGGCGGCGCCACCACAACGCTCTAACGGCCCTTCTTCTTCACGACGACCTTCTTACGGGCGCTCTCGGCCACCGTCGGCGGCACCGGCGCGGCGGCCGGCGGCCGAGGAGGCTCGGGCCGGGTCGCCTCCGCCCTGGGGGCGGGAGGCGGTGCCGGGCGAGTCGCCACGGGAGGGCTGGGACGCGTGGACATCGGCGGCGTGGGCCGCGAGGGAGGCAGAGCCGGACGGGCCGGCGCCGTCGTCCCCGGACGAAGGGTGGGCCGCACGGAGGTGGTAACGGGCCGCGGCAGGGACGGCCGCTCGGACGGCACCCGCCCCGGCTCCACCTCGCCCATGTCCACGCGACCGCGGAAGCTCGCGCCATCCACGATGATCACCCGGGGGGCATGGATGTCCCCCACCATGCGTCCCTCGCGGGTGAGCTCCACGCTCTCGGTGGCGTTGATGTTGCCCACCACCACCCCGCTGACGATGGCGTTCTTCACCGCCACGTTCGCCTTCACGACGCCCGTCGGCTCCACGATCAGCGTGCGGCTGAGCGTCAGCTCGCCCTCCACACGCCCGCGGACGGTCAGATCCTCATCACCCGTCAGCTTGCCGCTGATGAGGATGGAGTGACCCACCACGGTGTTGTCGACGGCCCCTGGGGCCAGTTCCTTCGCGGTCGCCAATGGTCAGCGCTCCTTCATGTCCATGTCGACGTTGCCCTTGAAGGACGCCCCGTCGGCGATGAGGATGCGGGGCGCCTTGATGTCGCCCACCACGCGGCAGTCCGTCTTCAGCTCCACCTTGTCGCTGGCCAGGATGTTGCCCGTGACACGACCAGCGATCTCCACGTTCTGCGTCTCGATATCCGCTTCGACGACGCCGCTGCCCTCCACGTAGAGGCTTTCCTTCAGAGAGATCTTCCCCTTGACCGTGCCCTGGATGACCAGGTCCTCATCGCCGGAGATCTCACCATCGATGACAATGCTCGAACCAATGACCGTATTCGCCATGAGTGTTGTCCACCCCTCCCGAAGCGTGCTGCAACAGGGCCTGGGCGGCCCAGCCTGTTAGATGTCGTCCGGCAGTCTTACGTCCATCTCGATGGAACCGTTGAAGACCGCCCCGTCCTCGATGATCACCCGCGGTGCCTTGATGTCCCCAGCCACCTTCGCCGAGGCGTTGATCGCCACCCGGCCCGAGGCGTCGATGTTACCGCTCGCCTCCCCGTTGATGGTCAGCTCCTCCGCGCGGATGTCAGCCTGCACCGTTCCGGTGCCCTCGATGGTCAGGTGGTTCTTGAGGGAGATCTGCCCTTCCACCCGTCCCTCGATAATGAGATCTCCACCACCGGTGAGGTTTCCCTTGATGATGATTCCCTTGCCGATGATGCCCGTCTGCTCGCCCTGTGCCATTGCGGTGACCCTCGGAAGTGCCCTCGCGAGAAGAGGTATCTGCTCTGTCTCTGTAAAGGACTGAACCCTACGTCAGAGATGCGCGGAGATCCAGCCAGAGATGTCCCGGTGTACTTCTTCCCGGCCCAACTCGTTGAGCGGCTCGTGACGCATCCCCGGGTACTCCTTGTACACCTTGTCCGCCGAACCCACCGCTTCAAAGAAACGACGAGAGGCAGAAGTACTCGCCACCCCGTCCTCCGCCCCGCAGAGCAGGAGGAGAGGCACCTTCAGTTCCGGAGCCAACGCCATCACCCGGCTCTGGGCCCGGGAGGACTCGATGAACCAGCGTGGCGTCACGATGGAATTGTACAGCGGATCCTGACGTACCTGGCGCTGCACGACCTCGTCCCGGCTGAGGTCCTCCGGCGTGAGCTCGGTCTTGATGGGGAGCCATGGAACCAGCCGACCCGCCACGCGCGCCGCCAGCAGCTTGGAGGCGGGAGGCGTCAGGGCGAGCTGGAAGTAGGGAGCGGACAGCACCAGGCCGCTCAGTCCCTCCAGGCCCGCGCGCCCCAGCAGGTGTACCGCCATCAGCCCCCCGTGGCTGTGCGCGAGCAGGAAGCACGGGCGCTCCCCCGCCTCCTGGCGCACCCGGCCCCAGAAGGAGGAGAGATCGTCCAGGTAGTCCGTCCAGGAGGCGCAGTAGCCCCGGCGCCCATCGGCGCGACCGTGGCCCCGGTAATCGAAGCCCTGCACGGCGAAGCCCTCCGCGGAGAGGGAGTCGAAGGTGGGGAGGTAGCGCCCGACATGGTCCCCATAGCCGTGAACCACCGCCACGAAGGCACGTGGCTGCTCCGGCTGCCCGGACTTCCAGTAAAGCCGTAGCCCATCTCTCGAGGTGAAGAACCCTTCGTCGAAGCGCACCATAAAGTTCTCTGCGACCAGCTTAACGATCCGGCGCATCCGTGGGTAGCAACTTCAACTTCCGCTCGAGAAGCGCTCGCTGGTCCGGCGGATCCGCGGACTCCGGGTGGAGGGAGAGCGCCTCCAGCGCCCGCCGCCAGGCATCGGCGGCCTCGCGGGGCCGAGAGAGACGCAGCAGCGCGTCTCCCAGGTGCTCCAGGATGACGGGCTCCTCGGGCTCGAGCCAGGCGGCCCGCTCCAGCAGCTCCGCCGCGCGAGGGTAGTCCCCGCGAAGGAAGGAGATCCACCCCAGCGAATCGAGGAAGGCGCCGGTGTCCGGGCGAAGCGCCAGGGCGCGCCGCACCAGGCGCTCCGCCTCGTCGTAGTCCTTCCCCCGCTGAGCCAGCAGGTAGCCGATGAAGTTCAGGGCCTCCGCATGATCCGGTCGCAGCTTCAGGACGGAGCGCAACCAGAAGATGGCGCCCGCGTCGTCGCCCT
Source organism: Archangium sp. (assembly GCA_003249315.1). GTDB lineage: Bacteria > Myxococcota > Myxococcia > Myxococcales > Myxococcaceae > QKJM01. The sequence goes on along the minus strand of QKJM01000054.1, from coordinate 19,332 downwards.
GGGACTGGAGAGCGGCCCCGAGCGCATAGCGCAGGGAGGGCTCCCGGGGCAGACGCTCCACCGCCTCGCGCAGCAGGCGCACCGCCTCCAACTGGCGCCCCTGGCGCCTCAGGGTGGTGGCGAGCGCCTCGTAGAGAAGAGGAGCCGGGTAGCGGGCCAGCGCCTCCTCCAGCGAGGCCAGGGCCTGGGCGGGCTCACCGCTGCGCTCCAGGGCCCGGGCGAGCTGGACGCGCAGCGCCACATCCTCCGGGTGCTCGGCGAGACCCTGGCGCAGGAGGGCGAGCGCGCCCGCGTGCTCCCCCGCCAGGGAGAGACAGAGGGCCCTGCGGGTGCGCGCATCGGCGAAGAGCTCGGAGGCGACGGGCACCTCCGCGTAGGCGACGACGGCCTCCTGGTAGCGGCGCTGCCGTTCGTACACCAGGCCCGCATAGAAGGAGAGACGGGGCGTGCGCTCCCTCTCCTTCCGGGCAGCCTCCAGCACCCGCGCGGCCGAGTCGTTGTCCCGCGCGGAGAGGAAGGCGAAGGCCACCCGCACGGCGAGCTCCGGCGCCTCGGAGAGGGACAGCAGCCGGTCGAAGTAGGCCCGCGCCCTCGCCGACGAGCCGAGCCGCAACGCGAGTTGGCCAGCCCCCAGCAGCACCTCCTGGTTGTCCGGCTCCCGCTCCAGGGCTCGAGCCAGCGACTCCTCCGCCTCGGCCAGCCGCCCGGCCTTCTCCTCGATCCGCGCGAGGGTGATCCACACCTCCGCGTCCCCCTGATTCCGCTCCACGACCCGCTTCAGCAGCCGCTCGGCCCGGGCGTCATCTCCCCGATCGGCCAGGGCCAGCCCCAGGCGGCGATAGCCGGTGTCCTCGCCGGGCAGCGCCTTCGCGAGCTGCTCCACCACCTTCACCGCCCGCACCGGCTGCCGCCGCTCCAGGTAGAGCTGGGCGAGCACGAGATAGGCCTCGGGCTCCCGAGGCTGGAGCCGGATGGCGCGGCGGAGCTGCTGCCGGGCCCGGCTGAACCTGCCCTCCTCCAGCAGAACCCGCCCCAGCATCAGCCGACCGGCATAGTACGAAGGGTACCGCTCCACCACGCGCCGCAGCTCCCGCTCGGCGCGCCGCAGCTCGCCCAGCCGCGCGAACTCCTCTCCGAGCCGGGTGAGGAGGTAGGGGTTCCCATCATCGGTGGCCAGGGCGAGCCGCAGCTCGTCCACCGCGCCCCGGTGATCCCCCGCCAGGTGCAGCCGCCGCGCCTGAAGGAAGTGCGCGTAGCTGGCCGGCGAGGAGAAGCTGTCGTCCTCCGCCGCGGCGGTGAGGGCCTCGCTGATGGCCGAGCGATCCACCCGAGGCCTCTCCTGGGCCTTGGGGAACCTGGACGCCGCACCCGCCCCCTGCCCGACGAGGACGAGGAGGGGAACGACGCGGATGAGAACTCGCAGGAAGCGCACGCCACGCCAGTCTAGCGCGGGCAGCGGCGCCCTCCACACCCGCTCTCAGGGGTGGGGGGCGCCCAGACGCACCAGGATGCGCTCCACCGGCTCGCTGTCGTGGCTCACGTCCGCCACCGCCGAGCGATACTCCGTCCCCGTCTGCTGGATGATGTCGGGAATGAGACGGCCGATGACGCTGCGCCCGGCCTCGACATTGCACTCGGGGAGCACCACGGCCAGCACTCCCTCGCCCAGGTGGCCGAGGATGTCCTGGGCGCGCAGCTTCCCGCGCAGCAACTCCTGAACGCTCAGGAGATTCTCCGGCAGCACCGGGCCCTCCGGACGAAGCAGGGCCAGACTGACGGGCCGGCTGTAGCGCCGCCCGCGGGACACCTCGTGATCCAACCGCAGCATGAAGCCGCGCCGATCAAAGAGGCCGGTGAGCGGATCATTCCCCGTGCGCCGCATCAGCGTGGAGGTGCGCACCAGATCGCGCGCGCCCTGACGCACCTTGAGGGCTCGCTCGGTGCGGGCCAGCAGCTCCATGGCGTTGAAGGGCTTGCTCATGTAGTCCACCGCGCCAAGGTTGAGCGCGCGGACCTTGTCGGCCACGCCCTGGTGGGCGGACAGGAGGATGACAGGGATGCTGGCGGTGTCCGTGGAGGACTTGAGGGCCACCGCCGCGTCCAGGCCGTCCAGCTTGGGGAGGAAGACGTCCATCACCACCAGATCCGGCCGGGCCGAACGCGCCCGGGCCAGGCCCTCGGCACCGTCGCGCGCCACCTCCACCCGGTAGCGCGAGCGCAGCACCTCCACCAACACCGCGGCGATCTCCGGCTCGTCCTCCACCACCAGCACCCGGGGCTGCTCCTCCGACTCCTTGGCGGGCAGGTTCTGGACGGCGCGCTGCACCTCCTGCGCCAGCGGCAGGGTGAAGATGAATGCGGCGCCCCCCTCCGGCGCGGCCTCCGCCCAGATCTCCCCTCCGTGCAGCTCGACGAACTCCTTGCAGATGGCCAGCCCCAGCCCGGTGCCCTTGGAGCCGTGGCGGTAGCGATCGAAGACGAGCGGCAGTTGCTCGGCCGGAATGCCCTTGCCGTCGTCCTGCACGACGATGCGCGCCACGTCGCCGTCCGGCCGCGTCAGCCGCGAGGCCTTCACCACCACCTCCCCCGCGTTCTGCGCATGGTGGATGGCGTTGGTGATGAGGTTCTGCAGCACCTCGTGCAGCTTCAACTCATCGCCGATGAGCATCATGCTGTCCGGGGCCTCGGCCCGCAGGGCAATCCCGCTCTCGGCGGCGAGGATCTCCAACTCTCCGGCGCTCTCCTTGCACAGCGCCGCCATGTCCAGCACCCGCGGCTCGATGGACAGGCGCGCGACGTCGCCCCTGCCCTTCTCCAGCAGGGACTCCACCAGACCGAGGATCTTCCGCCCCTGGCGGATCATCGCCTCGGCGGACTGCTGCTGCTGGGCGTCCAGTCCGCCCTCCAGGAGGAGCCGTCCGTGGCCCAGCAGCACCTGCAGCGGGGCGCGCAGATCATGACTGCACACGGCGATGATCTCGTCCTTGAGACGGTTGAGCTCCTTGAGGCGGCGGTTGGCCTCGGTGAGCTCGCGGTAGCGCTCCACGTAGGCGAGCTCGAGCTCGTCGCGCTTCTTCTTGAGGGCGGTGTGGAGGCGGGCGTTGCGGATGCAGTTGGCGAGCGCGGCGGCCACCGCCTGGGTGAACTCGCGCTCGTCACGGCCGAAGGACTCGGTGCCACGGGACATGCGCAGGAAGAGGGCTCCGAGCAACTCGTCCTGGCAGACGAGCGGCTGGACGAGGATGGAGCGCACGCCGAGAGGGGCGATGGTGGGACGCACCTCGGCCATCAGCGGATCCTGCTGGGCCTCCTCCACCAGCACCGGGTGGCGCGTCTCCAGGGCCCGGCGCATCTCGGGGTAGCGCGCCAGATCCACGTCCAGCGACAGGCCCGGATCCTCCAGCGTGGCCACCACGCTGGCGGTGCGCGCGTTGATGTCCTCCACCAGCACCACCGAGCAGCGATCCGCGTTGATGACGCTGCCCACCTTCTCCACGGCGAGGCGGAGGATCTGCTCGAGCTCCAGCGAGCTGGTGGCGGCCTGGGTGATCTCCAGCAGCCGCTCCATGCGGTGGCGGGTGCGCTCCACCATCTTCCGCTCGCGCAGGGCGGCGTCCAACCGGGAGGTGAGCTCCTCGAGGTTGCGCACCTGACCATCCACCGGCAGCTTGCGCAGCACCTCCGAGCGGGTGCGGGTGAGATCCGCCAGCACCCGCAGCTCGCGCAGGTGCAGATCCTGCCGGACGGCGTCGAGCGCCTCCGTGGCCCGCTTCCCGGTGGCCGACACGAGCACGGCCTCCGGCCGCAGTGACTCGGCCTGCTTCGCCAGCTCCTGCAGGTTCTCGATGATGGCCCACTGGAAGCCACTCTCGGACAGGTGCTCCAGCAGCGCATCGTTGGACTTACGAGTGCCGATCACCAGGACGCGGCCTCGGGATTCTGCAAGCTCAGCTCTCAACGAAGCCCTCGAAGAAGCACAAGAAGCCCGTCATGGGCAGGTGGAGAAGCCGGAAGTTCTTGAAGGCATCGTCAACCGTCATGCGGGGACCCGAATCATGCCGTTGAAGGCGTCGGGAGGCCAGCGTGTCGGACCCGATCGGGTCCGGGCAAGAATTGTGAGCGGGAGGTCTGGGCGTATACTCGGCACCCGTGCGACTTCCGCAAGAATTTCCGTCCCGTCTCCCTCTACGGCCCTGGTTCCTGACGATGCTCCTGGGAACCACCCCCGCAATGGGGCAGGAGCGCGCCGCTCCCTCGTCTGTCAACCAGTCAACAAAGCAGGCCCCTGCCTCGCCCGAATGGCAGGGGAGCGGCACGCACAGTCCCTCCACCCTGGGCAACGCGTGGAGGAGCGAGCAGAACCTGCGCCACACGGCCACGCCTACAGGCGGGGTCGGCCTTCTGCGCGTGTCCGGCTCAGACCTGGGAGGTCGTGGACTGCTGCGCCTGGCGGTGACGGGCGAGTTCTTCTCCAGCGCCGACTTCCCCGTGCAGGGTGCTGCGAACACGCGCACCGCCGGCACCTTCGCCCTCTCGTACGTGCCGCTGGACTTCCTCGAGGTGTCGCTGGCCTACACCGCCTCGGCCAACACCAACACCCGCTCGACGCCCCAGCTCATCCAGGCGCTCGGGGACGTGGTGCTCGGGGCGAAGGCCACGAAGCAGTGGATGCCGGGGCTGTGGGCCGGCGTGGACGTGCGGCTGCTGTCCTTCTCCGGGGTGGGCAGCCAGGACTCCTCCGGCCCGGCCTTCGGCTTCATGCCGCAGGCGGTGGCCACCTATGACGTGAGGGCGCTGGTGCCCCAGGTGCCGCTGCGCGCCCATGCCAACCTCGGCCTGAAGGTGGACGGGACAGGCTCGCTGGTGGACACCGAGCGGCTCAACGCCTCGGAGGAGTACGCGCTGGGCATCAACCGCTACCCTCGACTGGCGATGGGGCTCGCGGTGGAGGCGCCGCTGCCAGTGGCCACGCCCTTCATCGAGTACGGACTGGCGCTGCCGCTCGGCGTGGAGGGAGGGACGCTGGTGGCGCCGGACGGGCAATTGGAGCCGGTGGGCAGCGTGGCGCCACAGACGCTCGCGCTGGGCGCGAAGGTGACGGCCCTGCCCAACCTCACCTTCACCGCGGCGGCGGAGCTCGGCCTCACCCGCATGGTGGGCCAGGGCGTCTCGCCCACCCCACCCTTCAACCTCTTCCTCGGCGCCTCCTTCAACGTGGATCCGCTGCAGGGGGGCGGGCCCCGGCGGGTGGACGCGGACTCGCCGCGCGAGCTCCGGGCGGAGATCGCATCGGCCGGGAAGGCCCAGGTATCTGGCGTGGTGGTGGACGCGAAGACGCGCCTGCCCGTCCCCGGTGTGCTCGTGGCCATGGTGGACTCGTCGCTGCCACCGGTGGCATCGGATCTCCGCAGCGGGCGCTTCCTCACCTATTCACTGCCGAGCGGCCCGGTGAAGCTGCTGGCCTTCAAGGAGGGCTACCGACCGCTGGAGCACCAGATGGTGCTGAAGGTCGGGGAGACGGCCACCGTGGAGCTGGCGCTGGAGCAGGACGCGAAGCCGGGGACGCTCGCCCTGGCCATCACCGCGAGGAAGAGGCCCGTGGGGGCCACGCTCACCTTCCACGGCCCCGAGCAGAAGCAGGTGACGCTCTCCCAGGCGGAGGCGGCCTCGCACCAGCTCCAGTTGAAGGCGGGCAGCTACCGAGTGGAGGCGACCGCCCCCGGCTACCTCTCCCGGCAGCGCGTGGTGCAGGTGGCCGATGGCGCCGCGCTGGCGCTCGCGTTCGAGCTGGAGCCCGAGCCGAAGCAGAAGCAGGTGAAGGTGGATGGGGACAAGCTGGAGCTGCTCCAGGCGCTGCGCTTCTCGGACGGCAAGGCGGAGCTGCTCGCGGACAGCCAGCCGCTGCTGGCCCAGGTGGTGGACGCCATCATCCGCGGCGGCTTCAAGCGGCTGCGCATCGAGAGCCACACCGACAACCGGGGCAACAGCGAGGACAATCTGAAGCTGTCGAAGGAGCGGGCGCGCGCGGTGAAGGAGTACCTCATCCAGGCGGGCCTCGAGCCCGAGCGCCTGGAGTCCGAGGGCTACGGCGACACCCGCCCCATCGCTCCCAACCTCACTCCCCGCGGCCGCGAGCTCAACCGCCGCGTGGACTTCGTGATTCTCGAGCGCTGAGAGACTGTCCATGCCAACCCGCCCTGCCGCCCGGACGCTGATGCGCCCGGCGCTCCTGCTGCCCCTCCTCGTCGTCGCCTGCGCTCCCCCCGCGCCGCCTCCCACGCCGGAGCTACCGCAGGTCTCCCTCACCGTCCTCGAGCCGAGCACGGTGGGGACGAGCCTGAAGCTCTCCGTCTCCGTCTCCGGCTGCGACTCGGTGAAGAGCGTGGTGCTCTACGATCGGGAGACGCGGCTCAAGTCGGTGGGTTTCTCCGCCAACCCCAAGCAGGTGGAGCTGACGAGGACCGAGATCCCCTATACGCGCGGAATCGCCGCCCTCCTGTCCCTCACCGCGCGCGTCACCTGCGCCGACGAGCGCACCAACACCTCCCAGCCGCAGCCGGCCACCTTCTTCCCGGTGGAGGAGGTGGTGGAGCCCGCCTCGGCCAACGAGCAGGTGGTGCCGGACGTCTTCCTCGCCGAGGGCAGCGGCACGGGCGTGGCGTTCCTCGGGTGTACCACGGATACCAGCGGACGCTCGTGGCTCTCCCGCATACCGAAGTCCAACCCACAGGCCGCCGTCAGCGTGGAGATGCTCATCCCCTGCAACGAGCGGACGATCATCACCGAGCGCAGGCCCGCGGGCTCCGGCTGGCGCTGGGTGTGGACACCCGACGAGGGTTTCTTCGCGATCGATCCGAATCTCACCGTCACCGGGATGCAGCGGATTCCGGTGGACGCGCTCTCGGTGGGGCCGGACGGAGATGCCCTCGTCTGGGACATCGGCTCGGGCGGCACCCCCAAGAGCCTGCGGCGCGTCTCGCCCGCGGGTGTGGAGAAATGGCAGCTCGTGGGCGGGAGCCCGGATCCGAGCCGGGACATTCCCGGGTTCCTCGTGGACGCGCCGCTCGTGCGAGGGGATGGGAGCGCCGTGGTGGCGACGATGCAGGGCACGCCGGACATGACGGCGGCCAACATCCTGGTGGGGGTGCTGGACTACGCCACGGGCGCCTGGTCGGCCAACTTCTCCCTCATCGACAGCATCTCCCCCTTCAACGCCCCGGCGCCTCCCATGGCGTTCGACGCCACCGGCACGGTGCTGTACCTGGCCACCCAGGGGACGGCTGGCTCCTACGTGCGCGCCTGCGTCATCGGAGGGAGCGGCGAGGGCCGGTGCGAGAGCACGAACCGGCGGTGGATCAGCGCGAACCTGGAAGGGCTCATGGCCGCCCTGGTGCCCTATGCCAACGGCTCGAGGCTGGCGGCCATCGGCCCCCACCACACGTGGTTCCTCGACGCGACGAGCGGCGCGGTGAAGAACAAGGACAACCAGGCGCTCTCCCCGGAGGGAGCGCTGGTGGCGCGCTTCGCCCAGCCCGGGTCGGGCAACACCTTCTACCTCTTCACCAGCGCGGAGCCCACGCAGAGCCAGCCCTACCCGCTCCCGGTGGAGATCCTCGCCACGGACGCGGCGGAGAGGGGTGAGCTCTTCCGCTACCAGGTGCCGGGAGGGAGCCTCTTCGGCACGGTGGACGAGGGGGGGACGCTGTGGCTGCGCGTGGGGCGCAAGCTGGTGCAGCCGCTGTCCCCGGAGCAGTACCGGCTGGCGCGCGGCGGGTGAGCTACGGCTTGTCCGCCACCAGCAGCGCCTCCACGTTGCCGGCGGGACCGGGCACGGGCGAGTCCACCACCCCGCGCACGGTGAGCCCCCTCTCCCGGACGAAGGCGGAGATGGTGTCGATGGCCTCCTGACGAAAGGCGGGCTCCCTCACCACCCCGCCCTTCCCCACCTTCTCCGGGCCCACCTCGAACTGGGGCTTCACCAGCGTCACCAGCACGCCCCCGGGCCGAAGGAAGGGTAGCACCGACGGCAGCACCTGGGTGAGTGAGATGCAGCTCACGTCGATCACCACCACGCCCACCGGCTCGGGCAGATCCTCCTCGGTGAGGTAGCGGGCGTTGACGCGCTCGCGAGAGCGCACGCGAGGATCCGTCCGCAGCTTCTCGTGAAGCTGGCCATAGCCCACGTCGATCGCATGGACGCGGGTGGCCCCCTCCTGCAGCAGGCAGTCGGTGAAACCGCCGGTGCTGGCGCCGATGTCCGCGGCCACCTTGCCGCGCACGTCCAGGCCGAAGCGCTCGAGGGCCCCCTTGAGCTTGAGCCCGCCGCGGGAGACGTAGGGCAGCACCTCGCCCTTGAGACGCAGCTCGGCCTCCACGGGCACCTGGGTGCCGGGCTTGTCCACCCGCTGATCATCCACCACCACCTGGCCGGCGAGGATGAGGGCCTGGGCCTTGGTGCGGGACTCGGCGAGCCCCCGCTCCACCACCAGAACATCGAGGCGTTCCTTGCGAGGCTTCACGCGGCCCCTCCCTCTTCGAGCAGGGCCCGGGCGGCGCGCCCCAGGCCCGCGGCATCCAACCCCAGCTCGGCCCGCTGCACCCGCGCGTCACCGTGGGGCACGAAGGTGTCCGGCAGGCCCAGCAGCCGCACCCGGGCGGACACGCCGCGCGCCGCGAGCAGCTCCAGCACCGCGCTGCCCAGCCCGCCATGCGTCGTCCCCTCCTCCACCACCACCACGCGCCCACACCCGGCGGCCTCCAGCACCGCCGCCTCGTCGAGCGGAGTGACGAAGCGCGCATCCAGCACGCTCCAGCCCGGCTCCTCCCCGGCGGCCTCCAGCGCGGCCAGCCCCAGCGGCCCGAGGGTGATGAAGGCCAGGCTCGGCGCCTCCGCCCGCTTCAACCACCGGGCCCCACGCACCGGCCCCGGGCCCGGCTGGAGCACCTCGGGCAGCTCCAGCAGGGTGCCTCGAGGAAAGCGGAGCAGCGACGGCCCCGGCAGTTCGAGCGCGGTGGAGAGCAACGGCGGCAGATCCGCCCCAGCCACCGGAGCCATCACCGTGAGGCCGGGGATGGGCCGCAGCGAGGCCACGTCATAGGTGCCCTGGTGCGTGGCGCCGTCCGCGCCCACCAGCCCCGCCCTGTCCACGGCGAACACCACCGGCAGACCCGGCAGGCACACGTCGTGGATGACCTGGTCGTACGCGCGCTGCAGGAAGGTGGAGTAGATGACGCACACGGGCCGCAACCCCTCGGCCGCCAGGCCCGCGCAGAAGGTGACGGCGTGCTGCTCGGCGATGCCCACGTCGAAGACGCGCTCGGGATAGCGCTCCTTCAGGCCCACCAGCGCCGAGCCCTCCAGCATGGCCGGCGTCACCGCCACCACGCGAGAGTCCCTCGCCATGGCCTCCTCCAGCACGGCCGCGAAGGCCTCGCTGAAGGTGCGCTGGCCTCCGCGCGCGCGCACCAGCTTCCCGTCCCGCCACTCGTAGGGCCCCATGGCATGGCCACGTGTCTTCGCGTCCTCCTCGGCGGGAGGAAAGCCCCGGCCCTTCCGGGTCAGCGCATGCACCACCACCGGTCGCGTGGAGGCCCGCGCCTCGCGCAGCACCCGGGTGAGCGCCCCCAGGTCGTGACCGTCCACCGGACCCAGGTAGGTGAAGCCCAGCCCCTCGAAGAAGGCCCGCGCCTGGGGCGTGCGCAGCAGCGCGGGGATGGCCCCCACGTTGGCGGAGATGGACATCTGGTTGTCGTTGAGCACCACCACCAACGGCAGGTGCGCGCCCCCGGCGTTGTTGAGGCCCTCGAAGGACAGTCCTCCCGTGAGGGCGCCATCTCCCAGCACCGCCACCACGTGCCCGGACCTCCCCCGCAGGCGCCGCCCCTCCAGCATGCCCAGCGCCGCGGACACGGCCGTGCTCGCATGGCCCGCGGCCAGCGCGTCGTGGGGACTCTCGCGAGGATCCAGGAAGGGGGCGATGCCTCCCGCCTGCCGCAGGGTGCCCATGCGCTCGCGCCGGCCCGTCAACAGCTTGTGCGCGTAGGCCTGGTGCCCCACATCGAAGACGAGCGCGTCCTGGGGAGAGTGGAAGATCCGGTGAAGGGCGACGATCAGCTCCACCGCGCCGAGCGAGGCACCCAGGTGGCCTCCCACCTGGCCACACAGGGAGATGATCTCCTCACGCAGCTCCTCGCACAGCCGAGGCAGCTCGGACTCGGGAAGCGCCCGCACGTCCGCGGGCGAGTCGATGCGCGGCAGGAGCCGCTCCGTCACGAGTGTCGCTCCACCGCGTAGCGCGCGAGCGCCGCGAGCGGCCCGTTCTCGCCCTCCAGCGGCTCCACGGCGGCGATCGCCTCGGCCACCTTGCGCGCCGCCAGCTCCTTGGAGGCCTCCAGACCCAGCACCGCGGGGAAGGTGAAGCGCCCGGCGGCGGCGTCCGCGCCCACCGGCTTGCCCATCTCCTCCGCGGTGGCCGTCACGTCCAGCACGTCGTCGGCGATCTGGAAGGCGAGCCCCACCGAGTCCCCGTAGGTGTCCGCGCGGGCCAGCGTCTCCTCGTCCCCTCCCCCGGCGAGCGCGCCCATGCGGCACGCGGCGCGAATGAGGGCCCCGGTCTTCATCCGGTGCATCCGGGTGAGGTAGTCGATGTGGGCGGGGCGATCCTCCGCGATGTCCAGCACCTGTCCGCCCACCATGCCCGCGGAGCCCGCGCCCATCGCCAGCTCGCGGCAGAGCAGCCGGCGCACCGGCTCCGGGCCTCCCGCCACCAGGGCGAAGGCGTCGGTGAGGAGCGCATCTCCAGCCAGCGTGGCCAGGGCCTCGCCGTACACCTTGTGGTTGGTGGGCCGCCCGCGGCGCAGGTCGTCGTCGTCCATGGACGGCAGATCGTCATGCACCAGCGAGTAGGTGTGGATGAACTCGAGCGCACACGCGGCGTCCTCGGCCACCCGCGAGGCCACGCTCGCGCGCGCCACCGCGTCCGAGAAGGACAGGCACAGCACCGGCCGCAGCCGCTTGCCTCCCGCCAGCAGCGAGTAGCGCATGGACTCCAGCAGGCGCGGCGGCACCTCGGGCGCCATCTCCTCGACTCGCACACGCAAGAGACCCTCTACCCGCGCCACCTGATCGCGCAGGAACGACTCCAGATCGAAAGACGACATGTCTAGTGCTCCTCGGGTGTGGGCGCCGGGATCAGCTCCCGGATGCGCTGGATGAGCGCATGAAGATCCAGCGGCTTGACGAAATAGTCGGCGGCCCCGGCCTCCAGCCCGCGCCGCCTGTCCTCCGACTCCCCTCGGCCGCTGATGAAGATGATGGGGATGCTCTGGAACTGCTCGTTCTTCTTCACGGCCTTGCACAGCTCGAAGCCGTCGATCCAGGACATGTTCACGTCCATGAGGATGACGTCCGGCCGCTTGAGCTGCAGGGAGGAGATCAGCCTCAGCCCGTTGGCCGCGGCGTACACCTCGAAGCCCTCGGACTCCAGGGCGAGGGCAAGCAGCTCCCGCGTATCGCGGTCATCGTCGACGATGGTGACCTTGAGCTTCGGCATGGAGGTACGGATATCGCGAGGTGCCTAGAACGGCACGTCATCCTCGGGGGGAGGAGGCGACTTGGGCGTGCGCTGGCTCCCTCGGGAGGCAGGAGCCGACTCAGAGACCGAGGGCATCGCCGGAGGCTTCACGCCTGCCTGCAGCGGCACCGCCACGTCCCCGCCGTCCTCCCGCAGAAGCTCCTCGATCCGGGCCTCCGCCGCGTTGAGGAGCTGCTCGCCCCGGCGCACCAGCTTGATGCCCTCCTCGAACGCCTTGAGCGAGTCCTCCAGGGACAGCGAGCCTCCCTCCAACCGTCCCACCACCTCCTCGAGCCGCTGCACCACGTCCCCGTACTGCTCGGGCACCTCTGCCGCCACCTTGCCCTTGCTGTCCTTCGCCACGTCCACTCCGGATTCAGGAAGACCACAAAAAAAGCCGGGGGACTCTAGAGGAGCCCCCCGTCCGGGTGCCAGGGTGAACCGCAATCCACCCTCGGCAATCCACCTTCAGCACTCCACCGGACCTCGCACCGCGGTGACGGTGGCCTCGATCTCCTCGCAGGCCTCCAACGTCCTCGCGCCGTTGCTGGCCAGCTTGATACCCAGCACCTCGCCCGGCCGCACGTCCGCGGCGGAGCGCACCACGCCCCCATCCCGACGCCGGAAGGCCACCGCATAGCCACGGGACATCACCTTCAAGGGGCTCATGGCATCCAGGCGGCCCTCCAGGCGCTGGAAGCGCCGCTGGGCCCCGGAGATGACGTCCTTCTCCAGAGCCACCAGCCGGGCCTTCCTGTCGGCCAGCCGGGCGCGCAGCTCGGCCACCCGGGCAGCCGGAGAGACCCGCTCCAGCGTCAACCGTGCCTGGGCCGCGCTCGCCCGCCGGGATGCCAGGTCCGCCCTCATGGCGTCCTTGAGCCGACCGGAGAGCTGCACCAGCTTCGAGCGCTGCTCCGCCAGCCGGGCCTGGGGCCGCTGGCGCTGCAGGTGCTCCGTGAGCGCCTTGAGTTGCTCCCTCCGAGCCCGCCCACCCTGGCGCAGCACCCGCAGCATGGCCTCCTCGGCCTCGGACAACCGCAGCCGCTCCATCCCCAGCCGGCGCCGCGGATCCACCACCCGCCCTCGCAGAGTGCCCAGCCGCTCGCGCAGCTCCAGCACCCGCCGCTCGGCCGACTGGCGTAGCCGCACCTCCAGGGTGTCCAGCGTGTACTCCAGATCCCTCAGCACCGGGGCGAGCCGCTCGGCCGCCGCGCTCGGCGTGGCCGCCCGCCAGTCCGCCACGAAGTCGGAGATGGTGAAGTCGATCTCATGGCCGATGGCGGACACCACCGGCACCGGGCTGGCGAAGATCGCGCGGGCCACCCGCTCCTCGTTGAAGGTCCAGAGATCCTCCACCGAGCCGCCGCCACGGGTGACGACGATCACATCCACGTCCTGGCGGGCCAGGCGCTCGATCCCTCGAGCCACCTCCTCGGCGGAGCCCTCGCCCTGCACGCGCGCGTCGCACACCAGCACGGACAGGCGCGGGTTGCGCCCGTGCAGGACGCGCAGGAAGTCCTGGAGGGCCGCACCGGTACGGCTCGTCACCACGCCAATGCGTCTCGGCAGGAAGGGCAGCGGACGCGGCGCGCGCAGGCGATTGGGGCCGAAGAGGCCCTCGGCGGCCAGCCGCTCCTTGAGCTGCTCGAAGGCGAGCGCCAGCGCCCCCTCCCCCTCCGGCTCCAGCTTGTGGGCGATGAGGCTGTAGCGGCCCTGGGGCTCGTACAGGTCCACGCTGCCCTCGGCCACCAACGCCAGCCCTTCACGAAGCTGGAAGCGCAGCCGCGCCGCCTGCGAGGCCCACATCTTCACGTCGATGGAGGCCTCTACGTCCTTGAGGGAGAAGTACAGGTGGCCGCGGGCATTGGGGCCGCGGAAGCCGGACACCTCGCCACGCACCATCACCCGAGGGAAGCGCGACTCGATGGTCTGCTTGAGCTGCCGCGTGAGCTGCCCCACCGTCAGCACCGTGCCGCGCGAGGACCGGGACGGAGCACCCGGCCGAGGCGCCAGCGGCGCGGACACCTCCTCCGGGGGAGGCGCGGGAGGCGGGGGCGGCGGCTCCGGGGAGGAAGCCACCACCGCGGGCGCCGCCGGGACCAGGCTCCCCCCGAAGAGATCTCCCTGCCCCGAGCTGGCCGCCGAGGTCTCGCCCGTCGTCCCTCGTCGCTTCTTCATCGCGACAGCTTCTCGATCCAGGACTTCGCCTTCTGGTGCGTCTCGTCGTCCGGCGTGGTCATGGCGAGCACCTCGCGGAACTTGGGCACGGCGTCGTCGGGGTTGGTGTCCTTGAGGGCGTAGGCCTGCAGGTAGAGATCCTTCGCCTTCTGCCGCAGCTCCGTGACGATGGCGTTGGCGCCGGCGTGACCGGACTCCGCGCGGAGGGCGCGCCGGGCGTAGTCCATGGCGCGGCCCCACTGGCCGGCCGCCTTCGCCGCCGAGGCGCTCTTGTAGAAGATGTTGGCCGCGCGGGTGCCCGCCTTGCGCGCCATGGTGCTGCCCCGTCCGCCGGTGATCCGCCGATCCAGATCCAACAGCCGCGACAGGCCCCGGGCATCCAGGCTCTCCAGCTTCTTGTAGAGGTTGCCGAACTCCGTCATCTGCCCGAGCAGCGACTTGCACTGGGAGTGCTTGCCCGCGCAGGCATTGGCCATGGCCACCGCGCCCTGGAGATCTCCCGCCATGAAGCGATCCGAGGCCTGATCCCACGGCTTGGGGACCGCGCGAGGGGTGGGAGGCGGCGGGGGCCGGTCGCGGATCTCGATGGCGCGTCCCGCCTGCTCGCCGATGACCATGGCGTCCCGGTGGTCGGGGATGGCCACCAGCACGTCGTCGGTGATGGCCTTGGCCTCGTCGAGCTTCTTCTCATCCAGCAACGCCTGCGCCTCGCGCACGCGCTCGTCCGCCTTCTGTGTCAGGGCGGTGCGCAGCGACCTCAACGTCTCGAAGAGCTGGGTGTCCCGCTGCACCTTGGACAGGAGCTGGCCCGCCTCGGCGAGCTGGCCCTTGTCCAGCGCCGCCTGCGCCCCCTCGAGGGCCTCCTGGTTGGGGATCTCCTTCTCCACGCGCGCCAGGTAGTCCGCGAGCTGCAGGTAGTTGGGCTCCAGCTCCTGCAGTTCCAGCAGCTTCGCCTTGGCGTCCGCCCACTTGCCGTCGCGCACCAGGTTCTTCGCCTCCTGGAAGAGGCCATCCAGCTCGGCCCGACGCTCCTGGACAACCTGTGCCTGCGCGGCGGCCTGCTCCGCATCCTTCTGCTGCTGCACCTTCATCACCGCCAGCAGACCCACCAGCATCACGAAGACGGCGGCGGTCATGATGACCAGGCGCTTCTTGCGCTTCTGCGCGACGGGATCCGGCGCCGTCGGCAGCGCGGCGCGACCTCGGCTGGAGCGCACCCGGCTCTCCGGGCGCGGAGGCGGACGGCGCGGGACACCCTCGGCGGGGGCCTCCTCATCCCCAGAGGGCAGCGCGGGGGCCGCTCCCGATCGGGCCCGGGACGGCCGCGCCGGCGGCTCCGTCGGCATCGCCATCATCATCGTGGCGTTGGAGGTGTCCTGGAACATCAGCTCGGAGTCCCCGAGCCGGAGCACGTCGCCGTGGGCCAGGGGCGTCTCATCGGAGATGGGCTCGCCGTTGATGAGGGTACCGTTGCCGGAGCCCAGATCACTCGCCACCCACCCGCTGCCCAACTGGCGGATCATCACGTGCCTGCGCGAGACCGAGGTGTCCGGGATGCAGATCGGGTTGTCGTTGGAGCGGCCGATGACGTACTCGCCCTCCTCAAGAGGAATCTCCTCGCCCGAGCGAGGACCTGCCATGACCACCAGCTTGGTGCCCGAGATCGGCAGGGGAGCAGGACGGGCAGCCGCCCCTCTGGAAGACGTCCTGCTGCGCACCGCGGGGCGCTGACCGGTGCCACCGGAGGATGAGGCCGCCGCGGGGCGACGACGTGGAGGAGGGGAACCGTTCGACATGGAAATTCACCACTTCAGTTCGTACGGGGGGAATACACGAGCCTACAGCTCGTACTGGCTGGCCTTGTCGAGGGCCAGATTGTGACAGCGATGAGCCGGTGTAGGGAAGCGTCTCTTGACTTCCTCCAGCGTAGCGGCGGCCCGGCGCCGGTTCTTGAGTTGAATGCTCCGCTGGAAATCCAGCATCAGTTTCCCACATTGCTGCTCCAGCTCGGCCTCCACCTGACCCAGCATGTAGCGCACATCGTGGTAGAGGTCCGGCTTATCATCGAGCGCCTCGAGGGTGATCCACGCCGAGCGGTAATCCCGCCAGGACATGAAGAGGTTCTCCGCGCTCACGTCGCGGCGCTCGTGGAAGTCGCGACCCCTGGCCACGTAGGTACGCGCCGACTCCAGGAGCTTCTCCGGGGGTAGCTCCGGCACGGGGATGATCTCCAGCCAGGGGTTCCACACCCGCCAGCCGTCCTGGCCCGGGGGGTTGCGGACGTTGTCGAAGACGAGCTGGTTGGGCTTGTCGCGCTCGAGCAGGGAGGGCGGGAGGATCTGCTGGAGCTCCCGCTCCGAGGAGGTGGCGAGATCCGCCGGCACCCAGCCCACACTCACCGTGTTGAGGCTGAGGTGGACCTCCTCCAGGGAGATGCCGCTGGCCTGGTAGTGGAGGACGGCGACCGCGCGTGTAGGAGAGACGAAATCGAAGTCGAAGGACTTCATGTCCGGCCGGGTCCACGTCACACCCTCACCCAGACCGAACGAGTCCGGCAGCGGCTGAGGCCCCAGTGTCCGGGGCTCCGGGCCGGTGGGCCCGACCTCGCCCTCCTGGGGATGGAAGACGACGACGAAGGTGACGCCCATGCCCAGCAGGAAGCAGGAAGCCAGGGTGAGCAGCGCGCCCTTTCCCCCAATGGGCAGCTCGGACCACCACGAGGCAAGCTGGCCGCCGAGCGTCTCTGCCCGCGCGCGTCGCCGCTGCCGGGCCCTGTCGGCCGCGGTAGGACCCGAGGAGGCGGAGGCAACGGCGGCTCTCACGGGAGCAGGAGCAGGCGCGGCCGCTCTCACGGGAGCGGGAGCAGGCGCGGCCGCTCTCACGGGCGGGGACTCGGCCACGAAGGCCGGCATCTCCACCACCGTCCGCGCGGGGGAGCCGCTGGAGGATGGGAGCTGGAGGGCCGGCATCTCCACCTCCGTCTCGGCGCGCGACGAATCCGCGGACATCTCCCCCGGCTTGCGCAGGACGGTGGCGTCATCATCGGGGCCATCCATCCCCATGAAGAGGCGCGCCTTGAAGACGAGCTCCACCGACCCGAGCGAGAGCCGATCCCCATTCTTCAGGGCCTGCTCCCCGGTGAGTGACTGGCCGTTGAGCAGGGTGCCCTGGGCGCTGCCCAGATCCTCCGCGAAGTAGCGCCCGCTCCGCGAGAGGATGCGCAGGTGCCGGCGCGACACACTGGCATCGGACAGCACCACATCGTTCTCCGACGTGCGGCCGATCCTCACCTCGGGCTGCTCGAAGGAGAGTTCCCTCCCCTGCCGCGACCCCTCGGAGATGGTGAGCTGGAAGCTCAGGGTCCTACCCCCCGACGTCCCCGAACATGAACTGGAAGACGATGGGCCCGAAGAGCACCATGAACACCGTGGGGAAGATGCAGGCGATGAGCGGGAAGAGCATCTTCACCGGCGCCTCGCCCGCCAGCTTCTCCGCCCGCTGGGTGCGATCGATCCGGAGCTGCGTCGACTGGATACGCAGCACCTTGCCCAGGCTGGTGCCCATCTTGTCCGCCTGGATCAGCGCGGTGACGAAGGTGGTGAGCGAGGGCAGATCCACCCGGATGATCATGCTCTTGAGGCCCTCCTCGCGCGACTTGCCCATCTTGAGCTGCTTGAGCACCATCTGCAGCTCCTCGCGCAGCGGACCCGCCTTCCCCTTCTCCACCACCTTGGCCAGCGCGGCGGTGAAGTCCAGGCCCGCCTCCACCGAGAGCGTCAGCAGATCCAGGTTGTAGGGCAACGCCCGGGAGATCTGCAGGTGGCGCTTCTTCACCTGATCATTCACCCAGATGAGCGGGTACCACAGGCCAATGAGCACGATCACCAGCGACCACACCAGGTTCTGCCCCACCGCGTTGAACAGGACCAGCCCCATCAGCAGGCCGATCACCGCGCAGATCTCCTGCAGCGCCATGATGTCCTCGGGCTTGAAGGACTGCGGCTCGCCCGCCTTGATCAGGCTGCGCCGCATCTTCGCCTCATAGCCCGGCCAAATCAGCTTGCGGTTGAGCGCTCCCAACCTGCGGATGGCGACCGTCCCCAGTCCCGCCATTCCGCCCGCGGACTCGTCGCGCACCTCCGATACGAAGCGTGCGAAGAAGTTCTGGTAGATGCCGAAACCAGCGAAGCCCGCCGCCGCTGCGAACATCAGCGCCGAGGTCCCCATCAGCGCGTACGTGAGGATTTCGTGCATGGGGCTCCCTCAGATGTCGATGTTGACGATGCGCCGGATGATGATCACGCCCAGCACTTCCATGATGGCGATGATCGTCACCAGGATGTAGCCGAAGATGTGGTCCATCATCGGCTCCATCAGGTCCGGACGCATGTAGTTGAGCACCATGCCCAGGATGGCCGGCATGGCCGCCACCACCCACCCCTGCATCTTGCCCTGGGCGGTGAGCGCGTCGATCTTCCCTTCCAGGCGGAAGCGCTCGCGGATGACGTTGGAGATGGTCTCGAACATCTCCGCCATGTTGCCGCCGAGCTGCCGAGCGATGTTGGTGGCCACCACCACCAGCTCCAGGTCGTCGCTGCCCACCCGGCGGCCCATGTTGATGAGGGCCTCCTCCAGCGGCACGCCCAGCTTCACTTCCTTCACGAACAACCCGAACTCCTGCGACAGCGGCGCCTGTGCCTCACGCGCCACGTGCTCGATCGCCTGCGGGAACGTCAGGCCCGCCTTGAACGCGTTGGCCATCGCCTGCAGCGCGTCCACGAGCTGCACGTTGAACTTCTTGATCCGCCGCTTGCGGTAGTGCTTCACCAGCATCATCGGCAGGAAGAAGCCAAAGATCGTCGATACGACGCAGAGGATCGGGTTGAAGATGATGTACGACAGGATGCCCAACAAGCACATGCTCGCGATGTTGAGCACCAACATCTGCCGGGCATCGATGAACAGGAACATGTCGCTCAAGTCGTTCATCGACTTGACGACGTACCGCTCCTGGTACTGCTCGTAGGCCTTCGCCAGGACGGTGAAGATCACCAGGCTGAAGAAGAAGACCGACCCGGTGACGAGGAGGAGAACGATTCCGGCCAGCATGTGAGGACAGCTCCTTGGGCGAAAGGGGGCGAGGGACTACGGCGCGCCCGCGGCACCCACCGGCCGCTGCTCCACGTTGCTGCCCTTGATCACCTGGATGAGCGCCCGACGCCGCTCCTCCAGTACCCGCGTGCGCTCACCCGACAGCAGCGTGCTGATGGTCGCGCGGCCACGCTCCTCGATGATGTCCACGTCGTCCTCGTTGCGCAGCGACAGCGTCAGGTTGCCCAGCTCCGCCGCCAGCGTGAGGATCTCCGCCTCCTCGGGAATCACCATCAGCGTGATGTTGCTGTACTCGCGCTGGTGCTCCGGGACGAGGTTCACGTTGGTGGTACCGGTGATCTTCCCCGTGGCCAGGACGATCACGTTCTGCAGCAGCGTCACCGCCACGTTCTCGTCCGTCTGCGGATCCCGGAAGGTGCCGATCACGTCCACGTGATCGTTGGGACGCACCCACCCGCCCACCGACGAG
>QKJM01000746.1 GCA_003249315.1 Archangium sp. | reverse complement strand
ACGAGCTGTGGAGCGTCTTATAGGGGTCGAAATCGAGCGGGTCAAGACGACAGTGCGGGAGGCGAGGCCCTTCTCGTCCGCTAGCATCGGGGCTGGCGGGCCAGCCGCCGGAGGGGATTCGCCATGCTGCACGGCTACGGGCTGTATGAGGAAGAGCACGAGGCCTTCCGCCGCACGGTTCGCGCGGTGGTGGAGAAGGAGCTGAAGCCCTCCGCCTCTCAGTGGGAGGAGCAGGAGGAGTTTCCTCGGGAGCTGTTCACCCGCTTCGCCGAGCTGGGCTTCCTCGGGCTGAAGTACCCGGAGGCGTACGGCGGCACCGAGGCCGGGGAGCTCTACGAGGCGGTGCTGCTGGAGGAACTGGGGCGCTGCGGCTCGGGCGGGGTGGCCGCCGGCCTGGGCGCCCAGTTCACCATCGCCACCGGTCCGCTGCACAAGTACGGCACCGAGGAGCAGAAGCAGCGCTTCCTCGCCCCCGCGATCCGAGGGGAGAAGGTGGGGGCGCTGGGCATCACCGAGCCGGATGCGGGCTCGGACGTGGCCGGCCTGCGCACCACCGCCCGCCGAGAGGGCGACTGCTACATCGTCAACGGGTCCAAGACGTACATCACCAACGGGGTGCGCGCGGACTTCGTCGTGCTGGCGGTGAAGACGAACCCCGAGGCCGGCCGCAAGGGTCTGTCCCTGCTCGTGGTGGAGAAGGGCACCCCCGGCTTCTCCGTGGGGCGAAAGCTGAAGAAGCTCGGCTGGCGCGCCTCGGACACCGCCGAGCTCTTCTTCGAGGACTGTCGTGTCCCCGTGGCCAACCTGCTCGGTGGGGTGGAGGGGCAGGGCTTCCCTCAAATCATGGGCAACTTCCAGTGGGAGCGCCTGTCCCTCGCCCTGGGTGCCCTGGGCTCCATGGAGGAGATGCTGGAGGTCATCCTCGCCCATGTGCGCGAGCGGCGGGCCTTCGGTCAGGCGCTCAGCGGCTTCCAGGTGGTGCGCCACAGGATCGCCGACATGGCCACCGCCTTCGAGGCCGCGCGCCAGCTCACCTACCATGCGCTGCGGCTGCACGTGGGTGGCGAGTACGCCATCGCCCAGACCTCCATGGCCAAGAAGGTGGCCACCGAGACCTGCTGCCGGATCGCCGACGAGTGCCTCCAACTCCACGGAGGCGCCGGCTACATGATGGAGTACGACATCCAACGGCATTGGCGCGATGCACGGCTGGGCCCCATCGGGGGGGGCACCAGTGAGATCATGACCGAGATCATCGCGAAGCAGTTGGGGTTGTAGGGGTCGCCCCGGGCAGGCGGGCGGGCTCCGGGAAACCGGGGGCGGTGCTATCGGTTCTGCTCAGCAGACACCGCAGGAGGTCCCGCGTGGATCCCCATCTGCCCTGTATCGAGCTGTACTTGAGGCTGGGGGACGACGACGTGCTCGTCCTCGACTGCCGAGAGCCCGAAGACTGGGAGCGCTACGCGCTCCACATTCCTGGTGCCTTGTGGATGCCCCTCGAGGAGCTGTGGCGGGATGCCGAGGCCCTCCCGGATGACGAGCTCATCGTGGTCTGCGGCTGCTCGCTGGATGGGATCGACTCGCGCCGGGCCTGTCGCCTGCTTCTTCAGCGAGGGCTCCACGCGGTGTGTCTGGCGGGCGGCCTGTTGGGTTGGGTTGCGAATGGACTCCCTACTGAGTGTCACTCCGTGGGCGCTTCGGCCCGTGGGCTGCGTTGAAGCCGGGCGATTCCTGCTGTCCGTCCGTGAAGTCTGGCCTCGGAAGGGGTAATTACGCGCGAGACGTCGAACCCTAGAGAAGAGGGAGCCTCTCCTATGGCCAAGCTTCGCGCGGTCCTCATCGGTGCTACCGGACTCGCCGGCCAGCAGTTCATCGCAGGACTCAAGGATCATCCGCATTTCGAGCTCACCGGTCTGGCGGCCTCGCCCCGCTCGGCGGGGAAGAGCTACCGGGAGGCTCTTCGTACCTCCAACGGGATGCTCGGCTGGTTCGTCCCCGAGCCGCTCCCCGAGGCGGTGGCGGGGATGAAGGTGGTGAACGGCAACGAGGTCCAGGCGAAGGACTTCGACATCGCCTTCTCCGCGGTGGAGTCGGATGTGGCGCGGGAGGTGGAGCCCCGGCTCGCCCGGGACATCCCCGTGTTCTCCGCGGCCAGCGCCTTCCGCTACGACGAGGACGTGCCGTTGCTCCTCCCTCCGGTGAACGCCGAGCATGCCCCGCTGGTGAGGGAGCAGCAGCGCCGCCGGGGTTGGAAGGGCTTCATCGTCCCCATCGCCAACTGCACCACCACCGGCCTGGCCATCACCCTGGCCCCGCTGGTCGAGCGCTTCGGCGTCAAGGCGGTGATGATGACCTCCATGCAGGCCATTTCCGGGGCGGGGCGCTCCCCGGGCGTCATCGGCCTGGACATCCTGGACAACGTCATCCCCTACATCCCCAAGGAGGAGCAGAAGGTGGAGGTGGAGACGAAGAAGATCCTCGGCACGCTGGGGGCCGAGGGCGCTTCGCTCACCCCGTATGAGGTAAAGGTGTCCTGCACCTGCACCCGGGTGGCGGTGCTGGAGGGCCACACCGAGGCCGTCTTCGTCTCCCTGGGCCGCAAGGCGACCGTGGAGGAGGTGGTGTCGGCCATGCGCGAGTGGCAGGGGGCCCAGGCGGCTCGAGGGCTGCCCGGCGCGCCTCCTCGGTGGATCGAGGTGCTGGATGATCCCTTCCGCCCGCAGCCGCGTCTGGACCGGGACACCCATGATGGCATGGTCACCACGGTGGGTCGGGTCCGCGAGGACGGAGTGCTGGAGAACGGCTTCAAGTACGTGCTCGTCTCGCACAACACCAAGATGGGCGCGGCCAGGGGGACCATCCTGGTAGCGGAACTGATGCATGCACAAGGCCTGCTGGGGTAGGCCGGAGAGGG
Source organism: Archangium sp. (assembly GCA_003249315.1). Classification (GTDB taxonomy): domain Bacteria; phylum Myxococcota; class Myxococcia; order Myxococcales; family Myxococcaceae; genus QKJM01. Next base: position 4,646 of record QKJM01000746.1, on the reverse strand, counting down.
GGTTCCCGTATTTTCAGGTGCCACCCTCTCCACAACGCATTAGTGTGCGCCGCCACGGACTTTGCCGTTTAGGAGACAATCACCATGGCGTACGTGGTCACCGAGCCTTGCATCAAGTGCAAGTACACGGACTGTGTGGAGGTCTGCCCGGTCAACTGCTTCTACGAGGGGGCCAACTTCCTGGTCATCCACCCCGACGAGTGCATCGACTGCGGCGCCTGTGAGCCCGTCTGCCCGACGAAGGCCATCTACCCCGAGTCGGATCTGCCCTCCGAGTATGAGGAGTACAAGGCGCTGAACGCGCAGTACTCCACCGAGTGGCCGAACATCGCGGAGAAGAAGGCCGCGCTGCCCGAGGCCGAGGCGTTCAAGGACAAGAAGGACAAGCGGTCGCTGTTGGATCCGAAGCCCGGAGCCTAGGAGGCCAGGAGCGTCCGGAGCCGTAGCCCTCGGGCCTCCAGAGCCTCGCGGATTCGCGCGAGCTCTCCCGAGGGTACGGGCCCGCGGTGTCCCTGGATGCGCAGGGCCACCTCGCGGGGCCCTGTTCGTTCTACCTCCACCGTTGCATCCAGCGCTCCGCCCAGCTTCAAGGACAGGGCGGGCCGCTGAGACTTCACGAAGAGTTCGATGCGGTCGACGAGTTCCAGGGCCGCGAGTGGGCTCGCCTCGGAGCTCCTGGTCTCGCTGAGTTCCTGCGGAGCCCTGCTCGCTCCTCCCTCATGTGCGTGCGTCACCCCGGCGGATGTCTCCTCTGACGGGGAGGGGGTGTTCATGGGCCTGGTATCGGCGGGGACCGACGTGGAGCGGGGAGCCGGTTCGGCGCGCAACTCCCGGGCGAGCTCCCGGAAGAGGAACTCGGCCCTGCGCTGCTCTCCTCGCTCCTGATTCACCACGTGGGACTCGCTGCGCGCTTCTCCGAGCCGGTGGGCTTCGAGTTGGAACCGCTGGCGCACCTGCCCGAGGTGCTCGGCGCTGGCGAAGCGGCCTCCCGCGAAGAGTCGCACCGGCCCGGCGGCGGCCTGCGTGCCAGTGGGCAGGGCCCGGGCGGGGAGGGCTCCCGCGGAGACGTGGGGTGGAGTGGAGGGGGGGCCGGGACGTCGCGCCCCGGGGCCGGGGGGGCGCATTCCCGGTTCCTTCTCCTTGCTTGTCCGGAGCGCCTGCTGGAAGCGCTCCTTGTCCGGTGCCGGCCTGGCCGGCGCTGCCTCGTCACGACCTTTGACCTTCATGGTTCCTCGCGGGCGGGTGGTGCCCGGAGGAAAGCAGGGCCCATGCCAGCACTGGCCCATCGGCGCGGTGCCTGGAGGGCTCTCCCGCCGTGGACGGGGAGGCTCGCGAGCGAGACGGTGCTCAGTGGCTCGGCTGGTTGAAGATGCCCGGCTGGGCGGGGGCCGCGCCCAGCAGCTCGTTCACGGCCAGGGGGCACTGGGCGACCATCTGGGGATCCGCCAGCAGGGCGCCCTGGGACCAGTCGCGGTCCACGAAGATGAGGGTGTCGCGCAGCTCCACGGTCTCCACGGCCTTCTTGAAGCTCCAGAAGCGCCCGCGAGCGAGCAGCCGGCTTCCCTTGGGGAGGCTGGACAGCTCCAGGTACTGCTTCGGGGCGAGCCGGGCGGTGAGCTCCACCATCGGCCGCTTCTTCGGCGTGCCGAAGATGTTGAGCTGGTTGGCGTTGGGATCGGGCGGGTACCACACGAGCCGGGCGATGACGGGCGGGGGCCCCTCCTCGACGGTCTCGCCGTGCTTCCTGCGCTTCTTCTTCGGCTTCTCCTGGCGCACGTCCACCAGCTCGAGGCCGCCGAAGAGCACCTGTCGGTCGAGGTAGTTCTCCCGGAACTGCTTCTCCGCCGAGCGGGCGGCGGTGGCGTTGGCGCGCTTGACCTCCACCTCGTAGCGCTCGCGCAGGGCGGGGAGTGTGAGGAAGTAGCTGTCGATGGGCTGGACGCCCTCGGCGAGGAAGCGCAGCTTGCTCAGATCGATGGTGCCCATGGTGGGTCCGAGCGCGGCCGCGGTGTTGAGCCACCTGGCGGGCAGCTTCTGCTCGAGCAGCACCCGTCGCACCATGGCCACCAGGGCGGGGCTGGCCTGGAAGCGAGGGGTGCTGAGCTGGGTCTCGAGCACCCGGACCAGGGCAGGGTCCACGTAGAAGTTCTCGTCGCGCTTGTGGAGGTAGGGGGCTGTCTCTCCGAGGATCGTCAGCAGGCCTCCGAGAAGGTGGACGCAGTTCGGGTCGTTCGTCCCCTGGAGCAGGGACTGGTGCAGGCGCGTCTTGAGGAAGCGGCGGTCGAGATCCTCCTCCTTGAGGATGGGGGCCGGGCCCGCGCCGAAGAAGACCTCTGGCTGGGCAGCGGCGGGGACGGAGAGGAGGCCGAGGACGAATGCGAGGAGGGCGGGTCGCATCATCCCCCCAGGCTATCACGTCCGGGGGCGGTCTCCGCGGGGGAGATGCGGAGGACGAGCGCGGCGGCGAACAGCTCGACGAGGCCAGCCACGGCGAAGAGCCGGTGTCCTCCCAGCCAGTCGTAGCCGGCACCGGAGGAGGCGAAGCCCACCAGGCCCCCGAGCCCGAAGGTGGCGGCAGCGAAGAGGCCCTGGCCGGAGGCGCGCAGGTGGGCAGGCACGCGGCGGGCCATGAAGGCGACGCTGGCCAGGTAGAAGGAGCCGAAGGTCAGCCCGTGGATCAGCGAGAGGGCCACGATGAGGCCGGGTGAAGAGGTCAGGGAGAGGCCAGCCCAGCGCAGCGCGCTGGCGGCGAAGGAGAGGGCCAGGAGGTGGCGAGGGGCGAGGCGCTCGGCCAGCCGGGGGTAGAGGAGCATCACCGCCACCTCGGCGGCCACGCCCACTGCGAAGGAGATGCCCACCACCGAGGGGGAGAGGCCCAGCGAGATGGCGTGGATGGAGAAGGTGCCGTTGAGAGGGGCGCAGGCGATCCAGTGCAGGGAGGTGCCCGCGAGGAACCAGCGGATGTCGTGGTTGCTCAGGAGCTGGAGCCCGGCGAGGGGGTGGACGGTGTCCTTGGGGGCGTTGCGCTCCCTCAAGGTGAGGCTCCAGAAGGCGAGCATCACGAAGAGGGCGAGGGGCGCGAGTACGGTGGTTCGACCCACGCGCTCGACGGCGAGGCCGAAGAGGGTGGAGGAGAGGATGAAGCCGATCGAGCCGAAGAGGCGCAGGTGGGCGTAGGAGCCGCCGGCGCTGGCGACGTGCTGGAGGGCGAGGCTGTCCACCACGGGGGTGATGGAGGAGGAGAAGAAGGCGTAGGTGGCGAAGGTGACCACCAGGGCGGGAAAGTGGTCGACGAAGAGGAGGGGGCTGAAGCCCACGAGCGTGCCCAGCACCAACAGGGAGAGAACTCCTCCCCCACGGCCGGTGCGATCGGCGAGATGGCCCCAGAGGTGAGGGGACAGCAGCGCCATGAGGGGCGTGAGGGAGAGCAGCAGTCCGACCTGGGTGACGGACAGGGAGAGGGACTCGAGATAGGCGGGGAGGAAGGGGAGGACGATGCCTACGGTCCCGAAGTACAGGGCGTAGAAGCCGATGAGGGAGAGGCGTGCGCCGGCTGCTTGAGTGGGGAGCATCGGGTCGAGAGGCTTCTTAGCATGTTGGCACGCCTTTTCGTCTGTTTGAGCAGCGGGGATTTGTGTACCGTGCCCACGCCATGTCGAATCAGGAGAACCCACAGCCGGTCACCATCGCGCAGATCCAGAACGAGGCGGAGCTGTGGCAGGCGCTCGCCATTCGCGAGGTGGTTTTCATCGAGGAGCAGCACGTCCCCGAGGGCATCGAGCGTGATGCGGAGGATTCGCGGGCGTACCACGTCCTGGCGTTCCAGGGTGGGCACGCCATTGGCACGGGGCGTCTGGTGATGCTGTCGGAGCCGCCGCCGGGCGAGCATGGGACGTGGGCGCAGATAGGCCGGATGGCGGTGCTGAAGGCCCACCGCAAGGCCCAGGTAGGCTCGATGCTGCTGACGTCGCTGGAGGACGAGGCCCGGAGTCGGGGAGTGGACGGCATCATGCTGCACTCGCAGCTCTACGCGCTCGACTTCTACAAGAAGCACGGCTACGAGCCGCTGGGCGAGGTCTTCGACGAGGCGGGCATCCAGCACCTGGAGATGCGCAAGAAGCTGAAGCCCGCGTAAACCCCCTCTCCCTCTGGGAGAGGGTCGGGGTGAGGGATTTCCCCCGGTACCTCCGTCTCAATACCGTCGTCCACTGAGAGCCGGAGGCTTCGCGGTGCGCGGATCCTCGGGCCAGCTGTGCCTGGGATACTTGCGGCACAGCTCCTTGCGGATGGACGGGTAGTGTCGCTCCCAGAAACCGGCGAGGTCCGTGGTGACCTGCACGGCGCGCATGTTGGGTGCGAGCAGGTGGAGCACGAGGGGCACGCGCCCGGCGCAGACGCTGGGCCCCTGGGCCATGCCGAAGAAGTCCTGGAGGCGGGACTCGACCCAGGGGGGCTTGCCGGGCTCGTAGTGCACTTTCGCGTTGCGGCCGCCGGGGAGGGTGACCTTCTCGGGGGCGTGGCTGGAGAGCAGCCGGGCCTGCTCGGAGGAGAGGCGGGAGTAGAGGGCATCGAGCAGGGACACGCCCTCAAGGTCCGCGAAGCTCCGGGCGCCGGCGCAGAGGGAGGCGAGCGAGTCGCGGAGGAAG
>QKJM01000619.1 GCA_003249315.1 Archangium sp. | reverse complement strand
GGGTGGTGGTGATGGCGGAGGGGAAGGGGGAGTGGAGGAGGACGAGCCTGGCGGGAGCGGCGTGGGGAGTGGCGGCGATGTTGGCGGCGAGCTTCCGGGAGACGGGGGGCTTCGCGCGGGTGACGGGGAGGCCGGGAGGGGTGCAGGCGCCGGCGGTATGGGAGTTGCCGGAGGGGAGGGATGCGGGGACGGCGGTGCCGACGGAGGCCTTCTATGCGATGCGAGTGCAGAGCCGGTTGGCGGAGCTGGGGGTAGTGGGGCTGGGGAGCGGGAGGAACACGGACGTGTTGCAATTGCTGGCGGTGCCGACGGTGTATGGGGGAGGGGACAAGGTGCCGTTGTCGGCGCAGGTGATGACGGGGAGGCTGGTGCGTTTCGCGCAGTGGGTCTGCGAGCAGGTGGCGCCGGGGGCGGGAGGCGAGGAGGTGGCGAGGCTCTTCACGGAGGCGGCGGATGTCTTCCTTTTCGGAGGAGCGGTGCCAGGGGGGCGGATGAGAGGAGAGCTGGTGGAGCAGGGAGAGGGGAGGAAGGGAGTAAGGGTTTCAGCGGTGGTAAAGCCGGAGCATGCGGGTCTGCTTTTGGAACTGGGCTTCACGCTGCCACTGCGAAGCTGAGTATTCAGAACAAACCCCAAACCCCAACCCACAATCCCCTCCCTCTCCCTCTGGGAGAGGGTCGGGGTGAGGGTGCCCGTCCCCGTGTCCTGCTAGAGTGTCCCCATGGCGAAGAGCGCACCCCGCAAGTCCCAGGCGAGCCGGAAGAAGCCGGTCCGTGAGGCTCCGAAGAAAAAGAGTGCCACGGTAGCGAAGAAGAGTGCCGTGGCGGCGAAGAAGCCGGCGACGCCGAGGAAGCCGGCAGTAGCCAGGAAGCCGGCGCCGCGGAAGAAGCCGGCGGTGCCGAAGAAGCGACCAACCCCGGTGGCGCCAGAGCAGGTGGAGCCCGAGCTCCCGCGGAAGCAGAAGGCGCTACCGGCGGGAGAGCCGGTGAGCGTGGGCCGGGCGCTGCCGTTCGAAATCGACCCTCGGCGCATCGAGGAGAGCCTGGGGAAGCTGCGCGAGGAGGTGCGGCACTGGGCGAACAAGGGGCGCTACACGAAGGTGCGCTTCAAGTTCCGAGGCAAGCAGTTGCTGCCGGACATGCCGATCGCGGCGGTGGCGGCGGCGGAGGGCCTCACCTTCTACTGGGGAGGAATCCTGCGCACGCTGATGCTGACGATGGCGGGAGGCACGCTGCTGCAGGTGGAGCTGGTGAACGACGCGGACAAGCGGGTGCGGGCGGGGAAGGAGGCGCTGCTCTCGGGAGACGTGGACGAGGCGCTGGGGCTCTTCCGCGAGGCGCTGGCGATGGACCGGGACAACGCGGGGGCGTACCTCAACGTGGGGGTGGCGCTGAAGCTGAAGGGGGACAGGGAGGGGGCGCTCTCGGCCTTCGAGCGGGCGAAGGCGTTGGACCCTGAGGGGGCGGTGGGAGCGGAGGCGGAGCGGCTGGCCGGGCCGCTGCGCCCGAGGGAGCCGGAGGTAGGGACGGGCTGACGCCGAGGGGGCTTCCTCCCAGGCGGGCCCGGGGAGCGGCCCCCTCTCGGTGGGAGGGACACACCGCGACTGGGAGTGTGGGTGGGATAGGCCGGCGAGTTCCTGGGCCGAGGGCGTCCGGGGGGCCGGGCGGTGGCCTCCGGGAGTGCTGTCCCCCTCGCTGGGTGTTTCCCTTGTTGACTCAAGAAAATCCGGGGGTTACGAAGCTCCGTTACCCCTGATGGGCCCCCTTGGGGTGGGCCTGTCTCCTGACTCCAGATTTCATGGCCGACGACACTACCGACAAGCCGGCAACGCCCCCCGCACCTCCTTCGGGCAGCGTGGGTGAGCTCATCCCCGTCAACATCGAAGACGAGATGCGTCGTTCGTATCTCGACTACTCGATGTCCGTCATCATCGGGCGCGCGTTGCCCGACGTGCGTGACGGCCTCAAGCCCGTGCATCGCCGCATCCTCTACGCGATGAACGACCTGGGGAACCTCCACAACCGCCCGTACAAGAAGAGCGCGCGTGTGGTGGGTGACGTGATTGGTAAGTACCACCCCCACGGCGACACCGCCGTCTACGACGCCATGGTGCGCCTGGCCCAGGAGTGGTCCCTGCGCTACCTGCTGGTGGATGGCCAGGGCAACTTCGGCTCGGTGGACGGCGACTCCCCGGCCGCCATGCGTTACACGGAAGTGCGCATGGACCGCCTGGCCGAGGAGATGCTGGCGGACATCGAGAAGGAGACCGTCGACTTCGGTCCCAACTACGACGACTCCTCCGAGGAGCCGCTCGTCCTCCCCACCCGCTTCCCCAACCTCCTGGTGAACGGCAGCAGCGGTATCGCGGTGGGCATGACGACGAACGTCCCGCCGCACAACATGACCGAGGTCATCGACGGGACGCTGCACCTCATCGACCACCCGGAGACGACGGTCCGGGAGCTGATGCAGTTCATCCCGGGTCCGGACTTCCCCACCGCGGCGCTCATCACCGGCCGCGAGGGCATCATCCGGGCCTACGAGTCGGGCCGCGGTCAAATCACCATCCGTGCGCGCACGGAGATCGAAACCTCCAAGAAGGGGGACCGTGAGGCCATCATCGTCACGGAAATCCCCTACCAGGTGAACAAGGCGCGGCTGATCGAGAAGATCGCCGACCTGGTGCGCGAGAAGAAGCTGGAGGGCATCAGCGACATCCGTGACGAGAGCGATCGGCACGGCATGCGGATCGTCATCGAGCTCAAGCGCGATGCCCTGTCCGGCGTGGTGCTCAACAACCTGTTCGCGAGCACCCCGATGGAGACGACCTTCGGGGCGGTGATGCTGGCGATCGACGGGGGCCAGCCGCGGACGCTGACGCTCAAGGAGATGCTGGAGCGCTTCATCGGTCACCGCCGGGACGTGGTGACGCGCCGCACCCGCTACGAGCTGCGCAAGGCGCGCTCGCGCCGCCACATCGTCGAGGGCCTGCTGGTGGCGCAGGATCTGATCGACCTCGTGGTGAGCATGATTCGCGCCTCGAAGGATCCGGACGAGGCGCGCTGGGGGTTGATGCACATCCTCTCGCCGGAGCTGTACGAGCGGGAGCGATTCAAGGACCTGCAGCGCATCGACTACGAGAAGGCGAAGGCGCAGATGGAGCTGCTGGTGTCGAGGGCGCGCAGCGAGGTGCCGGCGTACTCGGGGCTGGAGCACAAGTACGAGGGCGCGGGCTTCAGCGAGGACCAGGCGAAGAACATCCTGGAGATGAGGCTGCAGCGGCTGACGGGCCTGCAGCGCGAGGAGCTGTTCCGCGAGCTGGTGGACCTGGTGCGGGAGATTGCCCGCCTGGAGGACATCCTCGCGAACGAGAGCAGCCTGATGGACGTCATCCGGGCGGAGCTGCGCGAGATTCGCGAGCGCTACGGCGACAAGCGGCGCACGGAGATTACGGGCGCGGCGGAAGAGATTACGAGCGAGGACCTCATCGCCGAGGAGACGATGGTGGTGACGCTCTCGCACACGGGGTACGTGAAGCGCTCTCCGCTGAGCGAGTACCGGGCGCAGAAGCGAGGCGGCCGCGGCAAGACGGGGGCGACGACGAAGGAGGACGATTTCGTCACGGACCTCTTCGTGGCGAGCACGCACGCCTACCTGATGCCGATCACCAACAAGGGTCGGCTGTACTGGCTGAAGGTGCATCAGATTCCGCAGGCGGGCCGGACGTCGAGGGGCAAGCCGATCGTCAACCTGGTGCAGTTGAGCGAGGGCGAGCGGCTGGCGCAGGTGCTGGTGACGCGGGAGTTCAGCGACAACCACTTCGTCTTCTTCGTGACGAAGAAGGGCGTGGTGAAGAGGACGGACCTGTCGGCGTTCTCGAACGTGCGCTCGAGCGGCATCATCGCGCTGGGAATCGAGGATGGGGACGAGCTGGTCGCGGTGAAGATTACGGACGGCTCGAAGGACATCCTCCTGTCGACGGCGAGCGGGATGAGCATCCGCTTCCCGGAGACGGAAGTGCGCTCGATGGGGCGTCAGGCGTACGGCGTGAAGGGAATCACCCTGGAGGACGGCGACGAGGTGGTGGGTGCGGACCTGGTGGAGTCGGGGGCGACGATCCTCACGGTGACGGAGAACGGCTACGGCAAGAGGACGGAGGAGGGCGAGTACCGTCAGCAGGGTCGAGGCGGGAAGGGCATCATCGACATCAAGGCCACGGAGCGGAACGGCAAGGTGGTGGGCCTGGTGCAGGTGACGGACCAGGACGAGGTGATGCTGGCGACGAACGGGGGAATGCTGATCCGGATGAAGGCGAAGGAGATTTCCGTCATTGGCCGGAACACGCAGGGTGTGAGGCTGATCGCGCTGGAGAGCGCGGAGGAGAAGGTGACGGGCATCTCGAAGCTGCCGGAGTCGGAGAAGGAGGAGGAGGAGGAGAGCGGCGAGGTGAGGGCGGAAGCGGAAGCGGAAGCGGAAGCGGTGTCGACGGAGACCGCGGAAGCGGTATCGACGGAGAGCGCGGAAGCGGTGCCGACGGAGAGCGCGGAGGCGGCGGAGCCGGTGGAAGCGCCCGAGGCGCAGTCAGGGGCCTCGGAGTCGGGCGAAGAGAAGCCCGAGTAGAAGAGAGCCCCTCTCCCTACATCGGCTCGAACCCATGTCTGTCCCTCTCCCACCGGGGGAGGGCAGGTGTGGTGGAAGCCTCCGAGCCCACTGTGCAATGAGTGGAGCCGACCACGAGTAGAGGGAGGTCATGATGAACGCCACTGGCCTGAGAGGAATGGGAACGCGCTTCTTCCGCTACATGAGGGACGGGAGGGTGCCGTTGTGGAGGAAGCTGGCGGGGGTGTTGGCGGTGGCGTACTTCGTGATGCCGGTGGACGCGGTACCGGACGTGGTGCCGGTGGTGGGGTGGCTGGACGACGTGGGGGTGTTGTCGGCGGCGGCGCTGTTCATGGTGCGAGAGGTGCAGCGCTATGAACCGGAGAAGAAGAAGAACCCCTCATGATTCGGGAATGCCCTCTGGTCGGTCGCACGAAGGGCTTTTGAAAGCGGACGCCGGTGTCGCACCTCGGGCGCCGCAAGGCAGGGATGATTCAAAGAATGGTGAATGACGATTTGCTCCTGGCGCGAATGACCGAACTCGTCGCTGACATCGGCGCGCGCAAGACCCGGATTCGGAAGCAGCTCGAGAAGAGAGACGCTCGAATCATCGATGCATTTCATGGCGAGATGCGCTTCTCCATGCACCCGAACGTGCAGGAAGGTCTGGTGCGCGTCACCCGCGCCCTGGTCTCGCACACCGACCCGCTGAGCGAAGAGGATGGCTCGCTGTACAGCAAGTCACAGCCGGCGATCCTCCGGCGGCTCGCGGCCGAGAAGCTCTTCGCGCCGATGCGCCGAGCGGGGCTGGCTCTCGAGCCGCGCGAGGTCCTCGTCTGTCCGTACAGCAGCCTGATGATGCTCGAGGCCGCGCTCGCCGCCGTCGCCAGGCCAGGGGGGATCGTCCTCTGCCCCCAGGGGTTCTACAAGTCGAACGCGAGCCATATCGGCAAGCTTGGCCTGCAGATTCGGACCTTCCCCGTGGACGTCCAGCGTGACGGGAGGATCGACGTCCGGTACCTCGCGCGGGCCATCCGGCAGCATCGCGAGGAGCTCTGCGCGGTCCTCCTGACCCTTCCGGGCAATCCCCTCGTGGCCGAGTACACCGAGGAGGAGATAGAGGCGATCGGCCGCGTCCTCATCGAGGCGGGCACTCGCGTCATCATCGACGCCGCGTTCGACGGGGTTCAGCCGGATACGCGCCCCCTGGCCTCGGTGAACATCCAGCGCAACGGGAGGACCTCCTGGCTCCACGAGCGCTGCCTCACCGTGACGGGCACCTCGAAGAGCCATCACGCCGTCGGGCCCTTCAAGATTGGAGCGGCCGTGACGGGTGACGCTGTCTGGCGCGCGGCCATCGCGAAGCAGCTCACGCTCCCCTTCCAGCGGGAGACCACCGCGCTCGCGCGCGTCGTCCTCGAGGAGACGCCCGACGAGATGATCTCCGAGAACCGGCACGTCATGATGGAGCGGCAGCGGGAGGCCCGCGAGCGTTGCGCGAGGATCAACGAGCGATTCGGGCCGGACGCGGTCTCCTATCTGGGCTCCTCGAAGTATGGCCCCTTCATGATGCTCTCCTTGCGAAAGGACATCCTCGCCCGCGCGGGCATCGAGGATGGCTGGCAGCTCGCCGACGCGCTGTTCGCGGCCGTGCATCTCGACGTCGTGGCCGGTCCCAGGATGGGGTTTCTCGAGCCCTGCGTGCGCGTGAACATCGACGCGCCACGCAGCGGGGGCGAGAAGGATCCATCGCTCTTCGAGGAGCTCTTCAGCCGCATCGAGACCTTCGTCGCCGAGGTGATGGAGCACGGGCTGACCTACCGGGAGGCGCTCGCGCGCATCGGAGAGAGCTCGGGCGTGGAGCTCCGGGCCTGGCTGAGCGCGGCGCACGAGGAGGGCGTGGAGAAGGTGGCCGTCATGAGGGAGACGAGCGAGGGCGAGACGCGGGTGTCCATCACGCCGATGGCCGCCACCACGCTGGTCTCGAGCGGCTTCGAGGTCGTCGTCGAGGCGGGGGCGGGCGCGCGGGCCGGCTTCACCGATGAGGAGTACGTGCGCGCCGGCGCGAGCATCGCGGAGAGCAAGGAACTCCTGTACGAGGGCGCGAGCATCATCACCTGGGTCAAGCCTCCCGTGGACGTGAAGAGCGAGCTGTCTTCGATGCCGAGGGACGCCGCCATCCTCGGCTTCATGAACCCCTTCGGGAAGAAGTCGGTCCTGCCGTTCATCGACGAGAAGGGGATGCGCGCGCTCCCGCTCGAGATCCTGCCCCATCGCATGTCGCTCCCGCCCGGAATGGATGCGCTCGCGGTGATGAGCCGCTTCGCGGGGCGTATCTCCTTCAACGAGGCCGTCGCGCTGCGGAAGAGCTTCGGGGCCAAGGGGCCGAACACGGTCCTGATCATCGGCGCGGGTCACGCCGGCATGGCGGCCGCGCGCGCGGCCTCCCTGGCGGGAGACAAGCTCCTTTGCGCCTCGACCGGCTCGCTCCGGCGAGTGGAGATCGAGGAGCTTGGAGGAAGCTACACCGAGCTCGCCGACGATAGGACCGCGAAGGACGCCGCGTCCGCGCGGGCGGAGCAGCGGCGGGTCTTGCATGAGCTCATGTCCAGGCACAGGCCGACGATCGTCATCTGCTCCGCGCGGCGGGGTGGCGGGAACACGCCGAAGCTGTTGCTCGAGAGCGAGCTCGCGCTCCTCGAGGAGAACAGCGTGGTCATCGATTTGACCGTGGCCGCCGGGGGCAACGTCGAGCCCTCCTTCCTGAACGAGTCGCTGCGCACCCCGAGCGGGGTATGGGTCTGCAACAAGAGCAACTACCCGAGCGCCGAGCCGCGCCAGTCGAGCGCGGCCTATGCCTCGTGTCTCGTCGAGCTCCTGGTTTCAGGGGTGCTCATGGACACGGAGACGGGGGCGCGAGCGGCGTAGCGCCACCCGAGCCGTGCGCTGAGGCTGGCAGAACCCCGCT
>QKJM01001006.1 GCA_003249315.1 Archangium sp. | reverse complement strand
GAAGGTTCCTTGGCCCTGGGGGAACTTGTCTCCGGGGTGGGGTGTTGAACAGAATCTTCCAGACCCAATCGGTTCACCGTTCGTTCGTACGGGTCGTCATAAGGAGCGCCCATGGCCCTGAAGCGATTGACCCTGGCAAAGGCGGTGCTGGTCCTGGCGGTGGTGGCGGCGTGCGCCTCGTCTCCAGGCCCGGAGCGGGAGGCGGAGACCCCGTCGGCGGCGTCGGCCGTGAGGGTGCCGGGCGGCATCGTCGTGGACTTCAAGGACGGCACCACCAAGGCCCAGTTCGACTCCTGGGAGTCCGAGTGGGGGGTGGACCTGGAGTTCAACTCCGTGGAGGGCCCCGAGACGGGTGTGGCGCTGGCCATGGACGTCGAGGAGCCGGACGCGGTGCTCGAGCGCATCCGTCAGCACCCGGCCGTCGAGTCCGCCGAGCCGCTCCTGCTGTACTCGGCGCCTCCCGAGGAACTGCTGGCGGGGGCCGGTGTCGCTCCGGGAGGGGAGGCGCCGTGGGATGAGGCGGGCAAGGACGGCTTCACTCCGAATGATCCGGAGTTCCACCGGCAGTGGAACCTGCGGATGATCCACATGCCACGGGCGTGGCAGGAGAACCGGGGCAAGGGCGTGGTGGTGGCGGTGCTGGACACGGGCATCGCCTACGAGGACCACGACGACTTCAGGCAGGTCCCGGACCTCGCGGGTGTGAAGTTCAAGCGGGGGTACGACTTCGTCAACGACGACGAGCACGCCAATGACGACCACGGGCACGGCACGCACGTGGCGGGCACCATCGCCCAGGCCACCAACAACCGTGAGGGCGTGGCCGGGGTGGCCTTCGAGGCGACGCTGATGCCGGTGAAGGTGCTGAACCACTTCGGGGCGGGTACCTCCGCGGACATCGCCGAGGCCATCCGCTTCGCCGCGGACGAGGGGGCCCACGTCATCAACATGTCCCTGGGTGGCGGTGGCTACTCGAAGGTGATGGCGGACGCGGTGGAGTACGCGCGGAAGAAGGGCGTCACGGTGGTGGCCGCGGCGGGCAACACGGGGAGGGGTCAGGTGCAGTTCCCCGCGGCCTACCCGGGCGCGGTGGCGGTGGGCGCGGTGGGGCCGGATGGCCAGCGGGCCCCGTACTCGTCCTATGGCAAGCATCTGGACGTGGCGGCCCCGGGCGGGGACAAGCGGCGGGGGGACGCGGGTGGCATCCTGCAGAACACGATCGATCCGAGGAACCCGGCCCGCTCCGTGTACGCCGCCTTCCAGGGCACCAGCATGGCGGCCCCGCACGTGGCGGCGGTGGCGGCGATGCTGTACTCGGCGGGCGCGAGCACGCCGGATGAGGTGGAGAAGGCGCTCTATGCCGGCGCGAAGCGGGTAGGGGGCCAGGACTGGAGCGAGCAGTACGGGCACGGGTTGCTGGACGCCCAGGCCTCGCTCGAGGCGATCGGTGGAGGGGGAGGGCAGTGGCCGTCCCTGTGGTGGGCCCTGGCCCTGCTCGCGCTGGTGCTGTTGACGCTGCGCCGACGCGAGCGCCCCGGCTACTTCAACATCCTCTTCGCTCCGAGCTTCCTGTTGCCGCTGCTGCTGGCCTCGGTGGGCGTGTTCTTCATGCGCTCGCTCTTCGGGGGGGCCACCGGTCTCGCCGGGGACGTGGTGGACGTGGCCTACTTGCCCATCCCCGACTGGCAGCGCATCATCTTCGGCCGCGGCAGGCTGGCCAATCCGCTCTTCTACAGCTCGTTGATTCCCCTGGTGCTGTCCTTCGTCGCCATCAAGGTGAAGGGGCTGCGCCCGGCCATGGGGGGGCTGTCCCTGGGCTTCGCCGGCTTCCTCGCCTACGCGGCTTGGGCCAAGGCGCCCGCCCTGGCCTACCTGCCCTTCGCATTCCTCGCGATGCCCTGGCTGGTGGGCAACGCGTTCATCTGTCTCGTCATCGCGCGGGCCATGCTCCGCCAGGAGAAGTCATGAAGCTCACTGGACGTGTGGCGTACAAGGATCTCGAAGGCGGTGTGTGGGTGCTGGAGGGCGACGACGGATGCACCTACCAACTCGCCGGAGGAGATCGGCAGATCAAGAAGGACGGCCAGCGCGTCGAGATCCAGGGCGACGTGGACACCGAGGCGATGAGCATCTTCATGGTGGGGCCCGTGCTCAACGTGGCCTCCTACCGCTTCATCTGAGCTCAGCGCCTCACCATCGTCCGGAGCAGGTGCTCGAGGGCGCTCTCCGGCTCGTGGCACAGGCCCGAATGCACAGGCCCCGTCTGGAGGATGGTGCTCTTTGGCGCCACCAGCCAGTGGAAGCGCTCCTTCTGCGATAGCTGACCGATCGGCCCCGCCCCCTTGCCCCCCGCGCACAGCAGGGGAAGGGCCTCCAGGTGGCTCTTCACCAGCTCCACGTCCGCGTCCGGAGCCAGGGCGAGCAGCCGTCGCTCGTCCAACTCCACCCGCGCCTCCAGGAACCGTCGCGAGAGGCAGTAGAGGATGGCGCCCGCGTTGATGAACTCTTCCCGCTCCACCCGGGGCACGACCCGGATGATCGCGTAGTCAAACGAGCATCTGGCGGGCACGCTGCGCCTCCTCGAGGAAGGCCGGTGCGGCCTCCAGTCGCTTCAGCAGGTAGTCGGCATAGGCCGCCCGGTGCTCCGCCGGTGTCGTGAAGCGAGGCTCTGTCCCCAGCCAACCGTCCGGAATCAGCCCGACGACGCGCTCCACCACTTCCCGTGTCATCCGCTCGCGTAGCGTGGTCTCCGCCTCCGCCAGCTTCGTGGCCCACGGGAGCAGCACGTGCTCGCGGATCGGCGGGAAGCGGCTCCTGCTGCGCTCCTCGTAGTCCTCCCAGGAGTGGTGGAAGTACAGCGAGGCGCCGTGATCGATCAGCCACAGCTCCCGATGCCAGCACAGCATGTTCGGGTTCTTCGGCGTGCGGTCCACGTTCGTCACATACGCGTCGAAGCAGACGATCTCCGAGGCCTCTTTCGCCTCTGGCTCAGGACCCACCACCGGGTCGAAGGTGATGGAGCCCGGCAGGTAGTCCATGCCCAGGTTCAGCCCCGCGCTTGCCTTCAGCAGATCGCGGATCTCCTCGTCCGGCTCCGCGCGCCCCAGCGCCGGATCCAGCTCCACGAGGACGAGCTCCGGTACCCTCAGTCCCATGGCCCTTGCCAGCTCGCCCGAGACGAGCTCGGCGATCAGCGCCTTGGCTCCCTGGCCTGCTCCCCGGAACTTCAGCACGTACAGCCCCTCGTCCTCCGCTTCGATCACAGCGGGCAGCGAGCCGCCCTCCCTCAGTGGGGTGACGTAGCGTGTTGCGGTCACGGTCCTCACGTTCATGCTCCCGGTCAGGGCAACTCGCGTTTCTGCATCGACTGCCTCTCGCGCTCTTCCATGTACTCCCCGAGGGGAATCTCCCCCCGGCGGGCCTTCACCCGGAGCTCGAAGAGGTACTCGCGCTCGGCCTCCAGCGCGGGTGGAGCGTCTCGAGGCAGGGGCTCCAGGGGGTACCGCAGGTCGAACTGGCTGAGCTCGATACCTCGCGGATCCAACACCACGTAGGCTCCCAGGGAAAGGACCGCGGCGAGCGACCAGGGCAGCGCGAGCCGCGCCAGCCGTGGCAGGGGCTCCAGCCTCGCCGGCTTCCCCGCCACCTCCGCGGGTCGGCGTGAGCGCAGCAGCGTGTCCGGGTAGCGGCGGCCCACCGCCAGCACCCCCCAGAGCACGATGGCACCCAGGGCCGCGAACATCAGCACGGCCAGGAAATCTTCTCCGGTGCCCGCCCCCTCCTGCTTCTCGGGGGACAGCTCCTGCGCGGTGAAGAACAGCGCCGTGGACACCAGGTTGTTGGCCGCGTGCGCCAGGATGCTCGGCCACAGCGAGCCGGTGCGCACCAGCAGCCACCCGAACAGGATCCCCAGCTCCACCCGGGCCAGGAAGCCCACCGGATCCAGATGGAACGCGCTGAACACCACCGCCGTCACCACGATGGCCTTCTCCGGCGTCCCGGGTGGCGTCCTCAGTCCCTGGAGAAAGACGCCCCGGAAGAAGAACTCCTCACACACCGGCGCGGCCAGGCTCACGCCCGCGATGATCAACCCCAGCTCCACCGGTGCCTGACCCCGGAAGAGCTGCGTCATGTCGTAGATCTCCTGCCACGACTTGGGCAGCAGCGCCTGCGACGCGTATTGCACCGGCACCACGATGGCGAAGAAGTTCACCACGCCCAGGACGAACCCGAAGACGGCCGGCCCCATCCCCGGGAAGCCCAGGCCCGTGGTGCGCACCGGCTGCCTCCCCGTGGCGCGCAGCACGAACCAGCCCACTCCCAGGAAGACGAAGAGCTGGGTGAACCAGATGCCGAAGGCCACGTTGAGCGGCTGGATGAGCAGCCCCGTCACCAGGAACAGCACGAAGACGATCATCGTCGCGACCACCGCCACGGCGCGGGGATCGAGCGGGGGAGAGGAGGGGAGCTGCGACAGGTTGGGGGTGGATGCTTCCACCAGGTATCTCCGGCTGGGGGGAGTGAGGAGCGGGTGCCGACGTCAGCGCAGGTAGGCTTGGATCTCTGCGGCGAACCGTGCGCATGCCGCCTCGTCGGGTGTCGCCGGCCCCAGCTTCAGCTTCTTGTCCTCCTCCTCGAGGTGCCGCTGGTCCAGCATGTACGTCACCGCGTTCTCCAGAGTCACCTTGGCCAGGGACTCGGCCGCGGTGATCCTCCCCGCGTGGTACTCGGCCCGCCCCAGCTCCAGCGCCTGCTTCACGAAGGTCTTCCGATCCAGCGAGGCCCCGCCGGCCAGCTCCTGCAGCTCCAGCGCCGCGAGCAGGTAGGCCTCCAGGTAGTCCCGGAGCTGATCCGCCAGGAACTCCAGCTCCGGCCTGGCATGCGTCTCCGGCGCCACCGCCAGCGTGTCCTTGTCGTGCAGCACCAGTCCCATGCGCACCAGCCGCTCCACCATGTCGGCGAAGATGGTGTCGAAGCTCTCGCCCACCCGGTAGATGAACTCCACCTTGAACAGGCGCGAGAGCCACAGCGCACGCTCCTTCACCTGCTCGAAGGGCGCCGGGGTCCCCACCAGCAGCGCGGTGGCCACCAGGCTCCTGGATGCCACCAGGTTCATCAGCGTGTTCTTGTAGAAGGACAGCTCGCCGCGCCGCTCGTCCTCGGCCTGGTAGATGACCTCCCCGCGCGCCTTCTGGGTACGGATCATCCTGTCCGAGGAGAACGTGCGGATGGCGTCCTGGATGGGGCCGATTGCCTCTGGATTGCTCGGTGCGTTGTGGAGCTCCGCCGACAGGGGCGCTCCCTCTTCCTGGGCGATCTGGCGCAGCATGCGGATGCGGTCGGTCAGCTCCCGGGTCGTCATGCCTCGCCGCCGGTGCGCGAGCAGGGCCGCGCTCACCAGCGCGTGCGGCGTCACCGTGGACACCTTGTTGATGCCGTACATCACCCGGTTCCCGAGCGCTCGCACGAGCCCCTTCTTCTGCTCGTCCGTCACCGGCTGGTTCCGGGCCAGTCCCCGGCTCTCCATCAACTCCACCAGCGACAGCGGCTCGTCGAAGGTGAGGTGGATGCGGCCATAGCGCGCCGCCAGCACCTTGGGCGTGCTCAACAGCGCCTTGAGGTCCTCCGGCTTCTTCTCTCCACCGGCCAGCTCCTTCGAGTAGCTGCGCGACTCCACCACCTTCTCGTAGTCGATGGACACCGGCACGAAGACGAGGTCGTCCCGTGCTCCTTCCAGCACCGACTCCACCTGCCAGGTGAACATGCCCAGCTTGGGGGCCAGCAGCTTGCCGGTGCGCGAGCGGCCTCCCTCGGGGAAGAACTCCTGGTGTACCCCGTCGTGCGCCAGCTTCTTCACGTAGGCCTTGAAGGACGCGGCGTACACCTTGTCGCCCTTGAAGGAGCGGCGCAGGAAGAAGGCCCCGCAGCGGCGGAGGATGGGCCCCAGCGGCCAGAAGGAGAGGTTGGCCCCCGCCGCCACCAGTGGCACCGCGTAGCCTCGGTTCCACAGGACCCAGCTCAGCACCAGGTAGTCCATGTGGCTCTTGTGCGAGGGGCAGAGCACCAGAGGTGCCCGGCTGGCCGCCTTCAGCGCCCTGTTCAGCCCCGTCTCGTCCACATCCATGCCGTCGTAGATGCGGTTGAACACCCACTCCAGCAGCGGAGAGACGAGCGCGAGCGTCGTGGGGCTCGGCTTCGCGGCGATGGCTCGAAGGTTGCGCCGTGCTTCGCGCAGCACGCTCTCCGGTCTCCGCCCGCTCTCCTGCGCGTGGGCGTCCAGCACCTTGCGCAGCATCCTGTCGCGCAGGGTCTCCTCGATGATGCGCTCGGGCGGCTTCACCGGCGGCCCGAAGACGGCGCGCGTCTCCCTTGCCAGGTGGTGGTGCAGCGCGCTGCGAACCTTGCGGGCGATCACCTCATCCGAGTCCTGAGGGTTCTGCTCGATGAATCGCTTGAGATCGATCGGCTCGCCCATCCGGAACTGCGCCCGGCGGTAGTTGCGGAAGAAGGCCACCATCGAGTGCAGGAAGCCGGGCGCATCGGGGCTGCCGAAGACGCGGTCCCACACGTTCGGCTTGAGACGAGAGGTGCGTTTCTCCCAGACGAACAGCTCTGGCACGAGGAAGACGGTGCGCTCTCCCTTGCGTGCCATGGCCACCAGGGCGGGGAATGGGTTCTCCTCGATGTCCTTCCCCGCGGCGCTCAACAGCGCCGTCTTCTTCAGGAAGATGAGGCCGCAGCCCCCCTGGCGCCGGGCGTAGGTGAAGCGCACGTCGAAGTCGCCCCGCTGCGCCATCCCGCTCCAGGGGCGGGTGAACCAGGGCCGAAGGTTCACCACCGCCCGCACCGGCGGCAGCGCCCGCCTCACCAGCGCCCAGGCGAGGTAGAGGAAGTTCACCCACGCCGTGGTGCGCATCACATGCACCACGAAACCCTGGGAGTGGAGCGTGCGCAGCTCGTCCGCCGCCTCAGCGGGGAAACGCACTCCTTCGAAGTAGCGCCGCCCGAGGAAGCGGGCGATGGGCCCGAACTCCTGCTTCAGGGCCTCTCCGTGATTCGCGGTCTGCACGAGTGCGGTCTCCACCAGCGGCCCCCTTGCTCACGAGGTTCTACATGTTCTCCGGCGTGGCGATGCCGAGCAACGTCAGCCCGGCCGCCAGCGCCGCGCGCGTCGCGTCCGTGAGCGCCAGTCGAGCGGAACGCAGTGCGTCATTGCCCTCGACGATGATGCGCTTGTCTCGATCCTGGTTGCCCAGCGTGTAGTAGCGGCTGAAGGCCGCCGCCAGGTCCAGCAGGTAGCGCGCCACGAAGCTCGGCTCGTACTGCTCGGCCGCCTCCTGCACCACCACCGGGAGCCGCGCCACGAGCCGCAGCAGCCCCTGCTCCTCGGGCAGGCTCAGCAGCGCCGCGTCGTACGAGGACGGAGCCCCGCCGCCCTTGCGCAGCACGTTGCACGCACGCGCGTGGGCGTACTGCAGGTAGGGGCCCGTGTGCCCGTCGAAGGTGAGCACGTCCTCCCAGTCGAAGGTGTAGTCCGTGGCCCGCCGGTTCTTGAGGTCCCCGAAGATGATGGCGCCCAGGCC
>QKJM01001003.1 GCA_003249315.1 Archangium sp. | reverse complement strand
CTCTCCGAAGAAGGAGCCCTCCTCCAGCTCGGCCAGGGTCTGCGCCTCGCCGCTCTCCGGGAGGCGCACCACGCGCACCGCGCCCTCCGCGAGGATGAACATGGAGGTGCCTCGCTCGCCCTCGGTGATGATGCGGTCGCCGCCATGGACCCGGCGGATTTCCAGCCGGCCCAGCATGGCCACGAAGAGCTCCCGGGGGAGCTGCGAGAAGAAGGGCGTGGGGGGTGGGGACGACGCGCTCTTCTCCTCGGGAGGCGCGTCCAGCTCGGGCGGGGGCTCCAGGGAGAGGGGCGCCTTCCCCTGCTGCTGCTCGGCACTCTGCATGGCGCAGAGGTTGGCCAGCGTCTCCAGGGTGGCCTGGTGGCCGGGCTCGAGCAGGAGGATGTGCCTGCAGCAGGCGATGGCCTGGATGAGCCGGCCCTGGGCGGCATGGTGGACGGCCAGGTGCTGGTACTCGCGCACGGCCTCGTGTTCATGGCCGAGCTGGGCGAGCAACTCGGCCAAACGGATCCGGGCCGTGGTGTCGCCGGGCGCCAGCTCCACCGCCTTGCGGTAGTCGGCGAGCGCCTGCTCCAGTCGGTCCTGATGGATGTGGACGGCGGCGCTTTCCTTGTACTGCCGGACCAGGAGCTGGGGATCGGCTGGGTGGATCGCCACTGGTGCCTCCAGTCAGAGAAGAGGGATGAAGCCAGCGCAGCGGTTGGCTGCCTCGCTCACTAACGGGCAGGGATGATCGACCAGAAGCGGGGCCGGGTAAAGACACAGTCTGTGTCCGCTATCCGACAGAGGTAGCATCGGTTGCGGGGTTGTCCTGGTTGGGGCACCGTGCCCTCCTGCAGGGAGAAGTAAAGCCGATGGGTTGGATGCTCTGGAGCATCGAGACGCTGATGTGCCTGGGGTCGGGCTGGCTGGTGGCGGCGGCGCTCCATCCGGAGCGGGGCGTGCTGCACCGGCTCATCGCCACGCTGCTGGTGGCGCCCGCGCTCATCCTGGTGGCGATGCAGGCCCTGGGACTGTTGGGGCTGCTGAGACCGGTGTGGCTGGGGCTGGTGGCGCCCGTGGTGTTCGCGGTGCCGGCGTGGAGGGCGTGGCGGCGGTTGGGGCGAGAGCGGGTGATGGCGCTGTTGCGCTCGGACGTGGGGGCGCCCGCGCGGCTCTTCCGGGAGGCGTGGCGGGAGCGGGAGCCGGCGGTGCTCACCGTGGTGGCCGCGGCGGGAGTGCTGCTCTTCGGCGTGTTGCTGGTGTGGGTGTACCGCTCGTGGACGTGGGATCCCGCGTGGTACCACGTGCCGATTACGGCCTACGCCATCCAGACGGGCGCGCTGGACTGGATAGAGACGTCGGTGCCGTGGACGCAGAGCCACCCGAAGAACATCGAGCTGCTGGCGGCGTGGAACTGCATCTTCCCGATGGACGATCGGCTGGACGACAGCTCGCAGTTGCCCTTCGCGGTGCTGGGGGCGGCGGTGACGGCGGCGTGGGCGCGTCGGGCGGGGGCGAGCCGGAGCTTCGCGGCGGGGGTGGGCGCGGCGTGGGTGTTGCTGCCGCCCATCTTCCTCCAGGTGTGGAGCACGCATGTGGACGTGGCGTGCGGGGCCTTCCTGAGCGCGGCGGTGTTCTTCCTGCTGGGGAAGCCCGAGCGGAGGGACCGGTGGATGTGCCTGCTGGCGCTGGGGTTGTACGCGGGCACGAAGATGACGGGGGCCTTCCACCTGCTGATGTTGGCACCATGGGTGGTGGCGCGCGGGGCGGTGGAGCTGAGGGATGCGCGGGGCGAGAGGGCGCGGTTGGTGGGCGACATGGGGCTGTCGGTGCTCGCGCTGATGGCGGTGGGCTCGTTCAAGTACTTCCAGAACCTGTGGAAGACGGGCAACCCGCTGTGGGCCTTCAAGGTGAAGCTGCCGTTGTTGGGCACCGAGCTTCCGGGGCAGTTCGACCCTGCCGGCTTCTACGGGGCGAAGCCCGGGGAGAGCCCGCTCTTCTTCGGCTCGGCGGAGGCTTTCAAGCAGTTGTTGCGGAGCTGGTACGTGGACGTGCCCGTCTTCTGGCCGGACGTGCGCACGGGAGGCTTCGGCCCGGTGTTCGCCTGGTTGCTGGTGCCGTGCGTGGTGCTGCTGGCGCTGGAGTTGGTGAGGCCGGGGCGCTGGCGGGTCCACCTGCCCATCCTCGCGCTCTTCGCGGCGGCGTTGTCGGTGCAGGCGGCGTGGTGGCCGCGCTTCGTGGTGGGGGCCGCCACCGCGGGGCTGGTGGCGCTGGGGGTGGTGCATGGGCGGCTGCGGTGGAGGCCCCTGCGGTGGGGCCTGTCGCTGGCCTTCCTCGGGCTCACCGCCTTCACCTTCTGGCAGGGGGCGAGCGCGCAGGTGCGGCAGGTGGACCTGTTCAACTATGCCGGGCACTTCCGGACGGTGTTGCGGGCCAGCCCCGAGGAGCGCGCCACGCTGCGGGTGGTGCCTTGGCTGTGGCCCACGAAGTGGGCGCAACTGAAGGAGCGGGAGCTGAAGGCGGGGGACGTGGTGGTGTACGACCAGTCGGTGCGCTTCCTCGCGGAGCTCTTCACCCGCGACTACCGCACCCGGGTGGAGTACGTGCCGAGCGGGGGCGACCTGGGGGCGTATCTGGCGCGAATCGACGAGCTGAAGCCGCGCTGGGTGGGAGTGAAGATGGGCTCGGCGGAGGAGCTGGCGCTGTTCAAGCGCGGCGCGAAGTTCCTCTTCCAGGCGCCCGGCTCCGGGATGGTCATGTACCGCATGCCGCGGTGAGGACTACCCCGGGTCGAGGGCCCAGGTGCCTTCCTCCCAGCGCTTCAGCGCTTGCTGTGCGCAAAAGGGGATCAGGCCTTCTCCCTTCGCTGCCTCCTCCAGAACTGCTTTGGCCTCTGCCGTCCGATAGCGGAGCAGATGCGCGGCGGCCATGACGCGCACGTCCATGCGATCATGCTCGAGTAGCACGAGGAGCGCTTCACGTCCGACATCGCCATGGGCCAGGAGCTTGTCGACCGCGGCACCGTACTTCCTGGCGTGCTTATTTCCGGTCCTGGCGTCTCCCCGCCAGATCGCCTCGGTCTGCGCGGCCACGTTCTGGGCGAACTGCTCGACCATTTCCTCAAGACTCATCGCCAGAATTCCATCGTGACGTTGTCGATGTCCGGCGTGGTATCACGCGGGAGCGCTCTTGGTGCTACTCTGGATCGAGAGCCCAGGATCCTTCCTCCCATCGTTTCAGCGCTTGTCCTGCTTTGAATGAAACCAACCCCTCGCCTTTGGCTGCTTCCTCCAGGACTGCCTTGGCCTCGGCTGTCCGATGGCGGAGCAGGTGCGCCGCGGCCATGACGCGCACGTCCATGCGCGGGTGCTCAAGCAGTACGGCGAGGGCATCTCGCCCGGCATCACCGTGGGCACGGAGCTTGTCGAATGCGGCGCCATACTTCCTGGCGTGTTTGTTCCCAGTCCCGGCGTCACCTCGCCAGATGGCATCGGTCTGAGCGGCCACATTCTGTGCGAACTGCTCGACCAGTTCTTCCAGCTTCATCACCAAAACCCGTTCGTTACTTTGTCGATGGCCAGCAATCCGAATTCGCGCTGGGCTTCGTAGGACTGTGTGCTCAACCACTGTCGCACCGTCAGGGTGGACGAGCCAGTGATATCCCGCTGAATGGACGAGTAAAGTGAATTGAGTCGGGTATGGATGCTCTTATCCATCGGGATGATGTTCTCGGTGTTGTGAATGGCCTTGGGCCCGAACCGCTTCACGTTACCCGGCGTCTGCCCGACGATGTGGTGCCACTCCTTCCCTGGGCCCGCCGGGCCCATGGCGCTCTTGAAGCCGCTGAACGACCCCCACGCCCGGAAGCCGTTGGGCGCAGTCGCGGCGGCGCCATTCATTGAGCTGGCCGTCATGGCGACCGCACTGGGGGCGAGGGCAAGGGTGACGCTCTCCGCGCTCACTGCGACCATCTCCACCTCCCCCACCGCCGCGAGACGGAAGCCCACCTGCGTCTCCGCTTGAACCGCGGCCTGCATCGAGCCGGGCAGCTTTGGCACCCTCGACGCCAGCCCCGCTGTGGTGTTGCCGAGAGCCGCGGTGGCCAGCATGACGAACGCCCGTGCCGAGTTGCGCCCCAGGAGCTTGCCGTACCGCTCGCCGGCCGCGCGCAGCTCGCTGAACGTGGTGGCTCGGTCCGCCTCCTCCATCAGGCGCTTGAAGCCGACGACGAGGCCCCAGAAGGTATCCACCCCCACGTAGGAGATGAGCGTGGCCGTCATCACGGCGGCAAGGCCCTTGGAGACGGTTACATCCGGAATGGAGATGAGGACCATGTAGGTGGTCCACGTCCAGAGAACCGCCGCCACCATGGCATGGGGGTCGGCCATGTCCTTGAACGCCTCCAGCATCTCCTCCAGCACGGCACCCCTGGCGAGGGCCAGCGCAAGGGCGAAACGGCCATCCCCGCTGAGGGTGGGGCTCTCCGTCAGGAGGCACTGGCAGTCTCCGGGTCTGCCGGTGCGCTCGCACCAGCGCAGGTAGTCGCGCGTCATCGCCACGTCCGCCGCCGGAAGTTCCTCCTCCCGGTATTCGTCAGGTGGGTGCGAAGTGAGTCGATGGCTGCGTGCCTCGTACGTGTACGAGCCGCTGCGTGCCTCCATCTCGAACAGCCGCCGGGCGGTTTCCTGGGGCCGAGCAGGGGGCTGCGTATTCCGGGCCAGTTCCGACAGGGCCTTCCTGACGTCGCCACCATCCAACTCCACCGGCTCGGCGCTCGAGAGCGGGGTGAAGACGAGGGGCTCGGCCCGGTCCGTGTCCAGGCGTACTGCTCGTGTGGTGCTACTGCATCCGGCTAGCAGTACGAGCAGTAGAGGTATCAACCGGTAGGGCATCGTGCGGGAGCCCTCCTGACGATGGCTGGCGAAAGCCGGGCACGCGAGGTCGGTCATACTACCTGACGGTGTTCGGAGGCTTTCGGACGGAGGCGGGCATATCGGATGGACGGGCCGGGCGGGGCTCGCGATATGGAGAGTCCCTCCCATGCCCATCCTCATCCTGCTGACGCTGCTGCTCGCCGTTGCGGCCTGTGGTGAAACGCCCCTCGAGGAACTCGAGGCGGAGGCGGCGGAGTGCCCCG
The DNA here is from genome assembly GCA_003249315.1 of Archangium sp. Lineage (GTDB taxonomy): Bacteria > Myxococcota > Myxococcia > Myxococcales > Myxococcaceae > QKJM01. Next base: position 2,466 of record QKJM01001003.1, on the reverse strand, counting down.
AGAGGCCGCCCCTGCGGCTGGGCGAGGCTCCCTCCTCGGCGGTGGTGCTCAACGCCTACTACTTGCAGGAAGAGGCCACCCGCGATTTGCGGAAGGGTCTCGCCGAGTCCCCCGAGGTGGAGGAGACGCTCGCCAAGGCCTCGGCGCTCGGGGCCTGGGCGGTGCGCACCAACGGCTATAACGACGGGGCCGACAAGAGGGGCGACTCCGCCATCCAGGTGGCCCCTCTCACCTATGACGAGGTGTCCCTGCGCGGGTTGGATCTGGTGCTCGCCCGGGCCGCCCACTACGGGGTGAAGCTCGTCCTCCCCCTGGGCAACTACTGGAATGCCTACGGGGGCGCTCGGCAGTACGTGGAGTGGGCGGGGCTGCCCTCGCCGGTGGAGGGGGACGCGCGCTTCTTCACCGAGCGCGCTGTCATCGAGCACTACAAGGCGCACATCACCGGGCTGCTCTCACGGGTGAACACCTTCGACGGGCGGCGCTACGGCGAGCACCCGGCCGTGCTGGCCTGGGAGCTGCTCAACGAGCCGCGCGGAGTGGGGCTGGACCCGGAGGGCGCGGCGATGCGGGCCTGGGTGGACGAGGTGGCCGCGGTGGTGAAGGCCCACGCCCCCGGGCACCTGGTGGGCACCGGCGAGGAGGGCCTCGACACCTCCTACGCGGGCTATGACGAGCTCTTCTGGCGCGATGCGGCGCATGGCTTCCTCTTCGCCGCGGGCTCGAGCTTCCGCCGCAACACGGCCTCCCCCTTCATCGACTTCGCCAGCGTGCATTTCTACCCGGAGGACTGGGGCGTGGCGCCCGCGGACACCGCTCGCGCCGGCGCGCTCTGGTTCTCCGAGCACGCCGCCATCGCCAGGGAGCTGGGCAAGCCGCTGTTCATCGGCGAGTTCGGCCTCCTCAACGAGGGGCACTTCCTCCTGGACGAGCGGCGCGCCCTCTACCGCGGCTGGTTCCTCTGCGCCTGGCGCACCGGCGTGGGGGCCACCGCTCCGTGGATGTTCGCCTACGACGCCCGGCCGGATGCGTGGGACGCCTTCACTTTCTACTACCGCGACGGCACCGTTCCGGATAATCGCGGCAACCGCTACGCGGACCTCATCGTCGAGGCTGCGGCGCTCTCCGGCCGGCGCTGAGTCCTCCCTCGGATGCTCTCGTTCTTCGAGAGCGGGACGCCCGTCCTGTTGGGATGGTTCCGGGGCTTCGGTGTATTCGGGGCTTGCCATGAAAAACTGTTTAAAGTAGAAAAACGGGTAATGACTGCGATGACCATGACAGCGACCCTCTCCTCGGGAGGTGAGTGGCACAGGAGGATGGGGGAGGCGGCGACGTGGATCGCCAGAGGGATGCACTCGCTGCCCACGCTGATGGTGGGGGCGAGCGCGGAGGCGGCGCCGCCGGAAGAGGGGCTCCTCGCGGGGCGGTACCTGCTGCGCGGCATGCTGGGTCGCGGTGGCATGGGGACCGTGTACCTGGCGAGTGACCAGGTGACGGGACAGCAGGTGGCGCTCAAGGTGCTGCAGACCACCGGCAGGCGGAGCAAGGTGGCTCTGGAGCGCTTCCGTCGCGAGGCGAAGCTGGCGCAGCGCATCTCCCACGAGAACGTGGCGCGCGTGTACGAGCTGGGCAGTCACCAGGGACGGGTCTTCCTCACCTTGGAGTACGTGGAGGGAGAGGACCTCAATGCGCGCCTGGAGCGCGAGGGGCCGCTGGCGCCGGCCGAGGCCGTGCGGCTGGCGCTCGCGGTGTGCGAGGGCCTGGAGGCGGCGCATGCCGCGGGCGTGGTCCACAGGGACTTGAAGCCCGCCAACGTGCTGCTCGGCCGTGGGGGGAGGGTGGTGCTCTCGGACTTCGGCATCGCGAGAGCCATGGAGGATGCGGAGGAGGGAGAGGGAGGCCTCACGGGTAGCTACGGCATGGTAGGCACCCCTCAGTACATGGCTCCCGAGCAGCTCACCGAGGATCCGGTGGACGCACGCACGGACGTGTACGCGGTGGGGCTGCTGCTCTATGAGATGCTGGTGGGTGAGCCCGCCTTCCAGCGGGTCACCTCGCTCAAGGCCGCCTACGAGCGCCTGCGCAAGCCCCCGCCGGATCCTCGTGAGCGCCGGGACGTGCCCGAGCTGCTCGCGGAGCTGGTGGTCCGCTGCCTCAACCGGGCTCCCGAGCAGCGGCCGGCCAGTGCCCGGCTCGTGGCCTCCGCGCTCAGCGAGTGGCGGAACTGCTGAGCTTCACCGGTCGTCCTCGAACCCTGCCCGGCCCTCTCATGGAGGGGCCATGTTCCGGAGGGCGGCGCTACCGGCCAGAGGGACGATGAGCAGGCACGTCAGTGCGACCAGTCCCAGCGCGCCTGGGAGGCTCACCAGCTCGGCCACGCCGCCAATGGTGGGTGGCCCGGCGAGGAAGCCGACGTAGCCCATCGTCGCCACCGCGGCCAGGCCCACTCCCGGCGGCACGCCTTCC
>QKJM01000392.1 GCA_003249315.1 Archangium sp. | reverse complement strand
GACGACGCCCACGCCGCGCTCCTGGGGCCGGTCCGCCGCGGACTGGGTCTCCTGCACGCCCGCGCTGAATGCCTGGAGCGCGCGCGCCAGCTGGGAGACTTCCAAGACCGCCGACCTCGAGCCGGCGGACGGCGCCGTGCCGGCGATGGCCGTGTTCCAGGGGAGGCTCTACCTGGCGCGAAACACCATGGTGGGGCCGCAGCTCTTCGTGTGCAATCCGGAGATGGCCGGGAGCGCGACGGACTGCGACGCGGGGGACTGGTCGCTCGTGGCGCCCAACTCGGTGGGAGACACGCTGCTCACCCAGTTCGACAACCCGGACAACGTGGCCATTTCGCTGCTGGAGGCCACGGCGAGCCACCTCTACGTCGGCTTCGACAACGGTGCGCAGGGCGTGGTGGTGCTGCGCGCCTCGACGGCCACTCCCGTCAACCAGGCCGACTTCCAGGGGACGGGAGGGTGCTCCGCCGAGCAGCATCCGACCGCCTGCGCGGGCCTGGGGGGCAACGGGCTGGGCGTGGGTGCCCGGCGCCTCTTCGACGCCGTGACGCTGGGCACCGCCGAGGGAGCGTCCCTCTACCTCACCTCCGGGGACGGCAGCGGGCCGGTGAGGCTCTTCCGGCTGCCGGACTGAGCGGCCTCAGGAGGCGCTGGCCTGGCGCCGTCGCGCGCCGTCTCCACGTGCGGCGGCAGGCAGAGGCGGAAGGTGGTGCCCAGGCCCGGGTGGCTCTCCACGGAGATGGAGCCATTGAAGGACTCGACGATGGAGCGGCAGATGAAGAGGCCCAGCCCCGTGCCCTCGCCGGCGGTCCTGGTGGTGAAGAAGGGCTCGAAGAGGTGCTTCAGGTGCTCGGGGGCAATGCCCTTGCCGGTGTCTGCCACCTCGGCGAGGGCCTCTCCCTCGGGGCCCGTCCACAGCCGGACGCGGATGGTATGCTTTTCGGTGTCGCCCTCGGGAATGGCCTGGGAGGCGTTGACCACCAGGTTGAGGAAGACCTGGGCCAGGCGCGCCTCGTTGGCCCGCACCAGCGGCACCTCCTGGTAGTCGCGCACCACGCGCGCGCGGTAGCGGCTGTGTACCGAGGCCATCTTCAGCGCCGCCTCCAGCACCTCGCGCAGATCCACCAGCATGTTCTCGTCGTTGGAGCCCCGGGCGAAGGCCCTCACGTCGCGTGCGATGTCCCTCATCCGCTCGGCGCCCTCTCGGATGTCGCGCAGGGTGGCCTCGACCTCCTCCAGGCGCTCGGCGAGGGAGCCCGTCAGGGGGATCGGCTCCCGCCAGCGCATGTACCGCGTCAGCTCCTCTCTCAGGGCCGGCAGCTCCTCGTCGAGCCAGTCCAGGTTGGAGAGGATGTAGGCCAGGGGCGTGTTCACCTCGTGTACCACGCCGGCGGCCAGCAGGCCCAGGGAGGCCAGCCGATCCGCCTGCACCAGCATGGCCTGCATGCGCGTGCTCTCCTGCCTCATCCTCCGCTGCTCCAGGGCCAGCCGGAGCCGGTGTGCCAGGGCGTCCACCTCGAAGGGCTTGAGCAGGTAGTCGAAGGCGCCCAGGCGCAGCGCCTCCACGACACTGTCCACGTTGCCATAGGCGGTGACGATGAGGGCGTTGCACTCGGGCTGCTTCTGCCGCAGCCACGAGAGGAGCTCCAGCCCGCTCTCGCCCGGCAGGTTCTTGTCGATGAGCGCGCAGGCGAAGTCGTGTCTCTCGGCGAGCTGCTTCGCGGTGGCGGCATTCGAGGCCACAAGGGGCACCGCTCCCTCTCGCTGCACGACGAAGGAGAGGACGGTGCAGACGGATGGCTCGTCATCCACCACCAGGACGAACTCGGGAGCGAGGTTGGCACTCTTCTTCATCCTCGGTGACCTCCGGCGGGAATGGCCCCCTCGTGGCCCCGAAGGGGCGGCGCTCGTCCCCACCTCTCCGAGCGCCCGGCGCACAGGGTGGGGCAACTTGCGGTCGCCACACCAGGGAGGCAAGAGAGCCCGCGAGTCCTGGAAGACACGGAATGAACGAAGCGGGGATACCGCCGTCTCTTAAAGTGCGAAACCCACCAGGTGGAGGGGCCCGAGCCGGTCGTCGAAGCGCGCGGCGAACTGGTAGTAGAGGGAGAGGGGCACGGACTGTCCGAAAGTGGTGCGAAGGAAGAGGGCGCCGCCCGCGGCCCGGTGGTGGGCCCGGAAGTCCGTGCGGGCCCAGCTCCCGAAGGCCTCCAGCTCGATCTGGCTGACGAAGAAGGAGGGCCCCAGCCAGAAGAAGGAGCTCCAGCCGTAGTCGATGATGATGCGGTAGCGGTAGCGCGCCTGGGCGATGACGGCGTGGCGCGCGCCGATGGCGTAGTCCTCGTAACCGCGCAGGTTCTCGGAGAAGGCGGCCCCCGGCCGGAGTTGGCGCGGGAGCTCGAAGTCGTCCTGGGGACCTTCTCGGAGCTGGAGGAGCGAGGTGCCCAGGGGGATGCCCCCCACCTGGAGGAGCCCATCGGGCGCACCCGGGAGGAAGCGGCCGACGAGGGAGAGCTGGAGGTTGTCGCTCGAGAGGAGAGGCAGCCCGGGGAGGAAGGTGTCCACCCCGACGCGCACATCCCCGAGCGGGCTGGAGGACTCGCTGAAGGAGAGGGGATAGAGCCCGGTGGCGAGCGACAGGCCCAGGGCCCGCTGCGTCCCACCGTAAGGGGTGCTCTCTCCCGCGAAGTAGGAGGTGGAGGCCTCCGCCCCGATGAGCGAGGTTCGCAAGGTGGGCTGGCGAGCCTCGTCGAGCCAGTCCCGGCGCAGCGCCAGCAGCCCGAAGGTGACGGGAGTGGTCCAGAAGGTGCGCGACAGGGCGAGCGAGGCCTGCAAGTCCCTCCGGTCCATCAGCGCGGTGCGCGAGGCGGAGAGTCGCAGGTACCAGGGAGCCAGCAGCGCGTTGCCGTAGTTGAAGGTGAGGCTCGGCTCCCTCGTCGTCGAGTCGAATTGCGCCAGCAGCGCGTACTGGTGGAGGCCCAGCCGATCCTGTCCGGCCAGCGCGAGCCCTCCGTAGACGGTGTAGCTCCCGTTCGTCCGCGGCAGCGCATAGACGTAGGGGGCGCGCAGCACGGGGAGGAAGAGGCCCTCCAGCGGCGAGTACGGCTCATCGGAGAGGAGGCTCAGCTCTCGCTGGAGGGGGGGCTCGGGCTCCGGTGTCTCGAGGGCGAAGGGGACGGGCACCTCCAGCTTCAGGGTGAGCTCGGGGGCGGCCACCGGGACGAGGGGGGTGGCGTCCACGGAGAAGCCGAAGTCCTCCCGGTTGAGGAAGGCGAGGGCGTCTTCCCCGAGCGGGGCCGCGTCCATGACGAGGTGGGGCGCGTTGGTGAGGCGAGCGGTCTGGTTGTCAGACAGGTTGAGCACGTGGGCCTGCCACCGGTCCTGGTGCTCGCGGAGGAAGAGGATCCGCCGCGCATCCAGCCAGCGGGGGGAGTAGTTGAAGTGCGGGTCGTCGGTGAGGGAGCGCAGGGAGCCGTCGGGCTCGCGCAGCGCGAGGTTCCAGCCGGTATCGGTCAGCCTGGAGAAGACGATGCGTCCATCTGGCGCCACCGCCGGAGGTCCGAGGGACTGGCGGCCCGTGAAGGAGGTGAGGGGAGTGCGCTCCCCGGTGGCGAGCTCCAGCCGGTAGAGGTTGGAGGTATCGCCCTCGACGCGGACATAGATGTAGGCCCGGCCGTCGGGGGTGACGCTGCCACCCATGCCGTCGAGCTCCTCCCAGGTGCGCACCACGTCGCCGGTGCGCGCGTCCACCTGCCACACCCGGGCCAGGTAGCTGCCGAGGGGGTCGATGTCCGAGGCCACGAGGAAGAGCCAGCGTCCGTCCGCGGTGAAGGACAGGCCGCTCATCACCGTGGGGCTGGTGGCGATCCACGGACGTCCGGGGAGGAAGCGGGTGAGGCGGCGGCTGAAGCGGACGGAGCCATCGGCTTCGTACACGGTGAGGCGCGTCACCTCATCGAGCCGGGCGCCAATGGTGGCGATGGCCCGGTCGGCCGGCGAGGTGGCCAGGCGGGCGAAGTAGCCCACCTCCGGGACGAGCACCCGCTGCGGCGCGGGGCGCTGGCGCGGTGCGCCTTCCCGGCCGAGGGCTCGGGTGAACTGATCGAAGAGGGTGCCGATGGTGCGGCCGTACACCTGCTCGAAGCGCAGCGTCACTCCCACGGGCGAGACGAGGGACTCTCCCTGTTTCTCCACCAACCGCCACAGCTTGTCCTCGCCATAAGTCTCCACCAGCCACTCCACGAAGTAGCTGCCGTTGAGGTAGTTGCCGCCGAAGGGGTAGAACTTCCGGTGCTCGGGGGAGAGGTAGCCGGGGTGGAGCCGACCCTGGTGGGACTGGACCGCGGCCTCGAAGAAGCCTCGCCACACCGGGCTGTGGGGCCGCCCCTGCGCCTTGCCCAGCCGCCCCTCGTAGTAGGTGGCCAGTCCCTCGAGGAACCAGGACTCGGTGAACATGTTGGGCTGGAAGAGCCCGCCGGTGACGGTGTTGACGGCGTTCCAGAGCCCGTCCGTCTGCTGCATCTGTACATAGTGGACGGCCTCATGGCAGCCCACCTCGCCCAGCTCGGCCGGTCCGAAGCCCATCAGGTTGAAGAGCTCCATCGACATGTGGGCCGGCATCACCATCTGCTGGGGGATGCTGGAGTAGTCGGGCCTCACGTAGGCGTTGTTGAAGTCCGCGCTCGTCAGGTAGACGAGCACCCGCTCTCGTTCCCGAGGGCTCTTCGTCAGGCTCCGCAGGCGCTCGACGCAGTCCTCCACGCGGGCGGCGATCCTCAGGGCCGTCGGGCGTAGCTCCGCCGGGTAGTACATCTCCATCGAGCGGGTGGACAGCTTGCGCATCTCCTTCCCGGCGAAGCTCGTCTGGATGTTCTGCGGGAAGCGAGGTGTGACGAAGGCACACCCCACGAGGGTGGATGCGAGCAGCAGGAGGGTCGGGAAGCAGCGCGGCATGCGTCTCCATCCTAGGGCGCGGCGACAAATCGTGGCGATGAACTTGGTTTTCGGGGTATGGGGGTCCGCTGTTCGCATCGAAATCCGGAACAGGAATCCTCAATGGCCCATCCCGTCCCTCAGCACGTCCACGCCGCCCAGACCCAGCTCGCCGCCGCTCTCGAGAAGGCGGAGGGCCGTCCGGTGGATCTTCTCACCACTTCTTGGGATGAGGTGGAGAAGTCCATCCCCAAGCTGCTCGGTGGAGCCTTCCAGCCGAACAACCCGAATCACCAGGGGTTGGCGCTTGGCGTCGCGGGCGCCTTCGCCGCGAGGCTGATGGGCGCGCACCAGGCCTTCTGGTTTCCGAACCGGGACTCGCCGGAGGCGGCCTCGCTGGGCTTCGCGGAGGCGGTCATCATGCTGTCGCCCTTCGGCGCGGTGATGGACGCGCTGGTGCATGGCAAGCTGGCGAAGCTGGACGATCTGGCGAAGGACATCGGCAATTCGCTGGGTCAGGCGCGCTTTGCCCCTGGCGCCACCCAGGCGCTGGGTGCGCAGGGGCCGAAGCTGGGGCCGGCGGATTACCAGCGGCTGTTCGATCCGGGCTTCCTGCAGTTCGTGGTGTTGGATCCGGAGAAGGCGAAGACGACCTTCGAGTCGAGGCCGAACGCGCTGGCGCGGGACGTGCGTGACGCGCTGGGTCGGACGCAGCCGCCGCTGCCGCCGGAGGCCCGCCAGCAGTTCGAGGGGCAGATCGTCGGGACGCTGGAGCGGCTGGATGCGGAGCTGCCGCTGGCGGAGCAGATGGAGAAGGCCCCGCGGATCGCCGAGCTGGTGGGGCACATGTTCGCGACGGTGGGGGGCACTGGGGCCGCGCCCGAGGAGTTCTGGGGAGAGATCGTCCTCCCGCTGCTCTTCATTGGAGTGCCGCAGCAGTTCCCGCCGACGGACGAGGAGGAGACGCAGGCCTTCACCCAGGGGGCGCCGGTGCTGTCGCTCTTCGTGGACATGGTGCCGCATACGGTCCAGGCGCCGGACGAGGGGCTGCTGGGTGTCTTCGAGCACGCGGATCTGAGCCTGGAGCACCCGGGCTTCGGCAAGGTGGGGGCGCTGAGGCTGATCAAGGTGAACATGGCGCGCATCAAGCCGCTGCTGGAGCAGTTCGACGCGGACAAGACGCTGGATGCGGTGCGGCGCTTCACCCAGTACATGGAGGAGAATGCCGGCAAGGCGGCGCCGCCGAACCCGCAGAACGAGGAGATGCTGAAGGCGGCGATGGTGCTGCTGGGGGATCTCAAGAAGGCGGCGACGGCGGTGCAGGGCGACGTGTGCCTGCGTCGGCTCACCGAGGCCGAGGCGGCCAGCGAGCAGGCGGTGGCGGTGGTGCGCCGCGCGCTGCAGGCCGGGCGCATCATCCTCTCCTGAGAAATGCTCCCTCTCCCTCTGGGAGAGGGCTGGGGTGAGGGTGTCGCGGCTCCCTGATCCACCCGAGAGGGCCAGCCTGAGACAGAGGGCTGGCCCTTTCCACGTGCGGGATACAAGCTGAGCCCCTGACTTGCTCTAAGCCTCGAGCAGCCTCTCCAGCGCCGCACGCGCCTCGGGCGAAAGCCGCTTCCCCACCAGCTCCAGTCCACGCAGTGACAGAGGCCGGTAGACGTCCACCACCTCGGGAGGGAGCGCGGCCAGATGGGCCTCGACCACGCCGGCGTCTCCTCGGGCAATGGGTCCGGTATACCCAGCGGACAGCCCTCGGGCCTCCACGCCGCGAAGGGCCGAGCGCGCCAGCGGCAGCAGGGCGGCCAGCGCATCTTCCTCGGAGATGCCAGCAGTCCGCAGCGCCTCCACGGCGGAGGACAGGGCCGCCACCACCCCGCCCGCACTGAGCACGGCACCCGCATGGTAGGCGGCGCGGTGCTTCTCCGGCACCCGCAGGACGCGCATCCCCGCGTCCTTCGCCATCTGCTCCAGCACCTCTCGCAACCAGGGGGAGCGGGTGCTCACCGCCACCGAGTTCCCCTCCAGCGAGTCGCGCGGATCCGACACCGCCACCAGCGGGTGGAAGGAGCCCAGCACCCGTCCGCGAGGAGGCCCCAGGGCCGTCAGCGACAGTGCCCCCGCGCAATGTACCAGAGCGGCACCTCGCTCCAGCCGGGGCTTCATCGCCTCGGCCACCGAGGGCACGGCCTGATCCGGTACGGACAGCAGGCACACCCGGGCTCGGGACACCTCCTCCTCGGAGGCCACCTTCAGCCCCAGCTCGAGCGCGCGGCGGCGGCTCTCCTCGGAACGAACCACCACGCGCACCGGCCAGCGCTTCGCACGCAGCGCCAGGGCCAGCGCGCCCCCCAGCCGACCCACGCCCACCACCACTACCAGCGGGCGACTGGGACGCGGGGCGGACATGGGCTCAGACACCCTCGCGGAAGAAGGACAGCTCCCCGGCCTCCACCGCCACCCGCACCCGATCTCCCGAGAGGAACTCTCCAGCGAGGATCCGCTCGGCCAGTGGGGCCTCCACCAGCCGCTGCACCACCTGGCGCATGGGTCGGGCGCCCAGCTTCGGATCGAACCCACCGGACCGCATCAGGTGCTCGATCACCTCCACCTCGGCCACGTACTCGATCCCCTTCTCCGTCACGAGCCGCCGGCTGCTCTCCTCC
>QKJM01000104.1 GCA_003249315.1 Archangium sp. | reverse complement strand
GTCTTCAGCATCGTCTGCATGGCCTTCGCGGCCCACAGGCTCAGCTCCTTCGAGTCCTGCGTCAGGCCCTTCTTCGTGAACCCGATCTCCTCGCCCAGCGCCTTGACCAGCCGCTTCTGCAGCTCGGCGATCAGCTCGGCCGTCGGGCCGAAGGCCTCCGCCGCGCCCTCGCCACCCGTCACATCCACCCGCTTCGTCTCCATCGCCGTCACCCGCTCACCGGCCGGCTTGGACGGAGCGAAGGTGAACCTCGCGCGCAGGTACTGGCCGAAGCCGCGCCCCAGCGACACATACGTGGTGCCCGCCTTGGTGGAGTCCTCCACCGGCGGACGACAGCGGCCACCGGCCACCAGCGACACCTTCCACTCGGGGTGCTGGCTCAGCACCGGCTCGAGATCCGTCGGACATACGTCCGCCACCACCACCACCACGTCCGCGCCCGCCTTCTGGGCCTCGGGTACCGTGCTGGAGAGCGCCTCCTCGTAGCCCACGACCTCCAGCCCCTCCGCGCGCCCGGCCATCGCCGTGGACACCGTCTTGGCCGAGGTCAGCCCCACCACGCCCACCTTCATGCCCATCCGCTCGAACACCTTGAAGCCCGGCAGCTCCCAGTCCTTCGCCAGCTTCTCGTCCTTTACCTTCAGGTTGGCCGCCAGGAAGGGAAAGCCGCCGATCTCCCGGTTCTTCAGGAACTGCTCGCGGCCATAGTCCAGCTCGTGGTTGCCCAGCGCCGAGGCGGCGAAGCCCATCTGCCTCATCACCGCCGAGGTCGACTCTCCATAGAAGAAGGAGGAGAGGGCCGGGCCATTCCAGTGGTCGCCGATGGCCAGTGCCAGCGTGGAGGGGTTCTCGCAGGCCGCCTGGCCCGCCTCATCCACCGGGCCCACGCAGTGCTTCTCCTCGGCCCTCCAGCGGCCCATCAACTCCGCCGCGCCACCCGTCTGCTTCTCGCCCTCCGTCGAGGGCAGGAGCTGGCCGTTGGCACTGCCGGTCACCAGCAACGTCACCACGTGCGTCTGGGGGACGGGCTGGGCCAGGGGAGCCTCCACCGGCTTCGCCTCCGAGGCATTCTTCTCGCATCCGGTGAGGGCGCCCAGCAGGGCGAAGGCCAGCGCACCAGAGGTGCGGCGCCACGGGTTCGCCGCGCCCGGCGCCGTCTTTGCAAAGGTCTCTCGAGACATGAGGACTCCGATTGGGTTTTCGATGCACTTGCGCGAATAACACAACTCGGTCCAGGGTGGCCAAATGGGGAAGAGGTGGCTTCGGCTGGCCTGGGAAGATGTCCGCCAAGGCAGCAGACACTTTCATCAACGGAATGTTCCGTTGCAGTTGAAGCCGCTGGGGCAGTTCGTTCACGGCTTGTGTCTTCCCTTCCACCTGGCGCGCATCCTCCTGGCGGACAGGCAGGCGAGGAGGAGCTACTGGAGGGTGTGTCTCACCCAGGCGGCCGTCGTCCTGGCGCTGGGACTGCTCTTCACCGGCTCGGGTCGGGAGGCCGTCGAGTCCGGGGTGGCCGAGAGGGAGCTCCAGGAGGCCCGGCGTTCGGCGAGGAAGGCCGAGAGCGCCAGGGCGGAGGTGTCCCGGCTCGTCGCGGCGGGGAAGGTGGACGCGGAGACGGAGGCGCTCCTGGAGCGGGCCGTGGCCGTGTCGCGGAGGGCCGAGCGCGTCGCGGAAGCGGCTGCCCGGAAGGAGCGGCGCGTCATGCGCAGGGTGGTGTTCCTGGCGGCGCTGTTCTCCACCCTGCAGGTGGTCCAGTGGATCGTCATCGCCCTCTCGCGCGACTTCCACGACGCCTTCTCCCTGCGGACGAGTCAGCTCGCCGGGGTGCCGCCGGAGGACGAGCCGCTCACACCCCGCGTGCGCTTCAACGGCGCGTGGCTGCGCAACAAGCTGAAGCGCCGCTGGCGGGGCCTGGTGGTGTTCGCCATGGGGGTGCCCCTGCTGTGGCTCGTCCGGTTCCTCCCCGGGGGCTCGTACGTCTTCCCGGTCCTGCTGTCCGTCTGGGGCGTCTGGTGGGCCGTGGTCTTCACCGCCGCCAAGAGCGCCCGGGCCTGGGGGGACGCCTCCCCACGTGAGCCCTGGTTCCTTCGGGGTTGGAGCTGGCTCGCCGCTCGCATCCCCCCGCTGCGCTGGGCCTTGCCCCGCGCCTACGTCTCGGCGTGGACGACCTTCACCCGGCCCGTGTTCTCCCCGGTCGCCTGCGTGGAGCGGCAGCCCTGGGTCTTCGGAGGGCTCGCCGTGGCGCGGGCGCTCGCCATGCTTCCCCTGGTGAAGTGCTTCCTGCGCCCGTTCATCCCCGTCGCCTCCGCGCACCTGCTGGATGCACGGCTGGGGACTACGCTCCCGCTGCCTTCGGTGGGGGCGGGGCCTCTTCCGGATCCGGTGTCGGAGGCTCCTCCGGACGATGCACCCCCAGCGCCAGGAGCTGTGCGGGCTGCCGCGACGCCGGATGATCGATGAAGGCGCGGAGCTGCCGGCTCACCGCTCTGAAGAAGCCAGCCAGCAGCTCCGGACGATCGGCCAGCAGATCCAGGAAGTCGCGCCGATCGATCAGCAGCACCCGGGTGTCCTCCGCCGCGACGCAGTCCGTGGGGCGGGGCGCCCCGTCCAGCAGGCTCACCTCTCCGAAGGCCTCCTTGGACTTCATCCGCAGCACGTGCTCTCCGTTGCGGATGGCGTCCACCGCGCCCTCGACGATCACGTACAGCGCGTCTCCCGGATCTCCCTGGCTGAAGATGCGCTCCCCCGCGCGGAAGCGGAGCTCGCGGGCCACCGCCGCCACCGCTGCCACGTCGTCCACGTCGCTCTGGGAGAAGACGTCCACCTCCTCGAGGAGGAAGAGCTTCTGCACCGTCACCTGGCTCATGTCGCTCTCCTGGGGCGGCGGCAGCTCCATGCCGATCCGCCCCGCCACGTGGTTCGCGCAGGCACGCAGCACCACGTCCTCGCTCTGGCACAGCCAGGCGAGGTGGTTCTCCGCCCGGTCCGGGACGCCCGGTGGCAACCGGTGGTGGTGGGCCTCCACCTGCTCCATCACCAGGGCCCGATCCTCGCTGTCCACCAGGGTGTCCAGCAGCTCCAGCGCGTAGGCCCTCCGTCGCACGTCCTGCCCCACCAGGTGCTGGTGGATGCGCCGCATCGCCTGCGGCGGGTACATCAGACCCAGCAGGACGAAGGACAGCTCCAGGGCCTGATCCAATCGATCTCCCACCGCGCGCGTCAGCAGCGAGGAGTCCCCCAGCGTGGTCCGCAGATCCCTGAAGACCTCCACCAGGAGGATGTAGGTGGCGCGCCGCCGCCCGAGGGCTTCTCGCACCCGCTCCACGTCCACGGGGTGCTCGGGGTGCTCGTCACGCAGGCGCGAGAGCTCCGCGCCGATGCGGAAGTGGAGGCGGGCGTCGTCGCGCACGTTGGAGAAGAGGAGGGCGCGTAGCGCGGCGGGGGTGCCGAGCTGGCGCAGCACGCGGGGCACCTGCAGCCGCATGGGGAGCGGCGCGGAGAAATCATTGAGCGTCGCCTCCAGCAGCGGCGACACCCCGTCTCCGAGCTCGGCGAGGGCCTCGCGCGCCTCGCGTCGCTCCTCGCGCCAGGTGAGGAAGGGCAGCAGCCGGGGTGCCAGCTTCATGTAGCCGCCCTCGCCCACGGAGCGCACGGCCACCCGTCGCACCGTGCTGTCCGGATCGTTCAGGAAGGGCGTCAGCATGGGCACGAAGGTCGGATCCTTCAGCCGTCCGAAGAGCCGGGCCACCTCGCGCCTGTCCGCCACCGGGGACTGGGCGCTCGGGGCCGCGAGGGCTCCCAGCACCACCAGCGCGGACGTGCGCCAGCGGGTGTGCAGCAGCGCGCCGATGGCCGAGCAGCGCAGCCCCACGTCGGGATTCTGCAGCAACGGAGGCAGCAGCACCTCGGCGCGCTCCGGCGCCAGCTTCGCCAGGGCCCACACCGCGCCCTCCCGAGGGCGGCGCTGTCCCTCGGAGACGAGCTGTTCCAGCAGCGGGGCCGTCTCCCGGGCCTCCAGCTCCAGCGCGAGCTCCACGGCCCGCTCCTGCACCTGTTCGTCAGGGTGGCTCAGCAGCGCGGGCAGGTGAGGCCGCAGGGGCAGCTCGTTCTGCACCATGAACTCCACCGAGTGCAGCACCCGCTCCGCCGAGCGCGATCCCAGCGCCTCCACCAGCAGCCGCTCGTCCTCTCCTCCCAGCTCCGCCTCGTCCTCGCCATGGGCGCCCACCTGCTCGCCCAGCGTCTCCACATAGGCGGGCCTGAGCCTCCAGAGCAGCACCCCCAGCACCCCGCACATGGCCACCACCGCCACCACCATGGTGATGCCGTTGGCCGCCCGGCCCGCGCCGATGAGCAGCACGCCCGCCAGCACCGTCCCGCCCTTGCGAAGCTGTCCGTCCACCGCGCCGCGCAGCCCCTCTCGCTCGCTGTCCGGCACCGCCGCGTACAGGAGCTGTATGCCCAGCGGCAGCAGCGAGTAGTTCACCGCGTTCTCCAGCATCCGCAGCAGGTGTACCGGCCACAGCGCCTGCGTCACCAGCGTGGCCAGCGTCAGGGGCACCAGCACCGCCGGCAGCAGGGCCAGGTAGCGGAGCAGCCCCAGCCGCCGCAGCAGCCGCTCGGCCACGAAGAGCTGGAAGACGACGCACAGCAGGCCGATCCAGAGCTGCAGCGTACCGAAGAGGGCCGCCAGCCCGTCCTCGCTGAGGGTGTGCTCCACGCGCAGACGGAAGAGGTAGTCCACGAAGGAGGAGAGCACCGCGAAGGCCACGGCCAGCGATGCCAGCACCTGGGCATAGTTGCTGTGGGCCAGGTAGGCCCAGGTGTCCCCGATGCCGCCCACGTGACGGGAGCGTGGTTGCGGTGCCGTGCCCTGGTGGAAGGAGAAGGCCACTCCCGCCGCATGCAGCGCCAGTGCCCCACTCACCACCATGGCGGCGGTGCCCAGCCGCTCCACCAGCGCCTGCACCAGCAGGCCGCCCACGATGCTCCCCGCCATCCCCACCCCGTTGAACAGGGTGAAGGCCCGTCGCGCCTCGCGCGCGTCGAAGGCCGCCGCCATCCTCCCCCAGAAGCGCAGCGAGACGACGGTGGTGAAGACGTCCACGAAGAGGTACAGCCCCAGCGCCGGTATTCCCCAGCCCGCCCACACCCCCGCCGCCAGCACCAGCGCCACCAGCCCTCCCACCCCCATGAGCACACTGATGGACTCGGAGGGGGCGTCCGGCGCCTTTCTCGGCAACACCGTCAGCACCGCCACCAGCAGCGCCCCCACCAGGTACAGGTAGGGCAGCGCCTGGGACTCGAAACGCGACAGCACCAGCGCGTTCGCAGCCGTCTTGAGCTGCGTCACGCCGGTGATGAGGGCGAACTGGAACGCCGCCGCGGGCCACAGCCGGTGGCGCCATGTGGACAGGGGGGGTGCTGACACGGTTGGGGACCGGACTCTACCTCAAGAAAACCTGAAATTCCCTGTTCGTGGAGGAGGAAACGTTTTCGAGGTCCACTCCATCTTCGGGCGGACAGCAGGCAGCCATTCAGCCTCGGGCTGGTTTGAGTGTGGGGCGGGTTGAGCCTACTCTGTAGACACCATGATGACAGCAGTCCTGCTGATCCTACTTCTTTCGACACCCGACGCGACCGGTGCGGGGTTGCCGCCAGAGGCCCTGGGCGCTCCGCCCCGAGTGGATGAGACGCCCACGGCCTGGGCCTGCACGGTGGACACCCTGCAGGCCGGGAAGGAGTGCGTCTTCGAGGCCGAGGTGGCGGCCTCGGCCTCCACGGATGTCACGGCGCAGGCGGCCAGCAATGTTCGCACGCTCCAGGAGATCGGCCCCACGCTGTGCGCCCATGCCGCGAAGTCGCCCTCGGGGGCCGCGGCCGATCGCGACCTGGTGGCGCTCTGCCAGCGCCGTTTCGTGGACGCCGCGGAGGATGCGTGCGGCCTGGAGGGCGCCATCCCGGTCATCGACGCCCAGGGGCGCTTCGCTCCGGCCGCGAGGGGTTGCTACCGCCGGCTGTCCTCGGTTCTGCAGGACACCCTGACGATGGCGACGGTCGCCTCGGCCTGTTGCCAGTGCGCCGCGCGCAGCGGCTGCCAGGTGGCCAGCAACCGCTGCCATGAGGACGTGGCCCGCCAGGAGGTGGGCGGCGCCGCGCTCACCTGTCTGGCCCGGCAGTGCGGGGATGCGTGCTCGCTGGTGATGCCCGTCTCCCTGCAGGGGCAGGTGGAGGCCCGGCCCGCGAGGCAGCAGCCATGACCGGGATGGGCTGGCAGTCGTTTGAGCAGCAACTGGCGCGCTGGAGTGAGGATTCATGTCTCCCCTGAGGAAGCTGTCGAAGTCCGCCGCGCGCTCGGCCGCGGCCCTGGTGTGCGCGCTCACCGCGGTGGGGTGCGCCTCGTCCAACAGCCACTCGCACCTGCTCCAGCAGGAGGACGAGCGGCTCCTGTCCGTGCCTCCGGAGCGCTCCGCCAGTGTCGCCCGGCGAGGGACGGTCCAGCGCGTGGCGCCCGAGGCCTATGCGTCGAGCTTCCCGAGCTCCGTCCGGTGCGAGCGCGAGGCGCGCAGGCTCCAGTCCGCGTCGCGCGATGAGGCCTGGGCGGCGCTGACGTCCTGTGTGGAAGGCACCCGCTTCATCGAGCTCGACTCCCTCCTGAGCGACGCGTGGATCCGGGAGCTCCTGGTCCGGCCCGAGGGCGCGAGGCTCGTCGCCCAGGTGGTGGCCCAGCGCGGTGGCAACGTGGAGGGGGAGCTCCGCCTCCTGCACGCGCGCAAGGTGCCCATCTTCGGCCTCCCCGCCGCCATCTCCCAGCCGGACACCTACAAGGGTCGCTACGTGCTGTTGCGCGCCCAGGTGGCGGATGTGCGCACCGAGGGGGAGAAGCCCACCTTCTGGCTCGTCGAGAAGCGGTTGGGGTCGGAGGAGGGGGGGGCGTCGCCGCGGCTCACCGAGGTCTCTTCCCGTCGCTCCGGCTGGTGGAGCGGTTCCGGCTCGTCCAGCGAGCAGGAGCCGGGCTCCGCCACCGGACAGCGCTTCGACAACGTCTCCAGCGAGACCGGCCGGGAGGCGCTCGGCCGGCTGGCCCAGCCGGATCCCTTCTTCGTCTCGGGCAAGGACTTCCTCGTCCTCGCCCGGTTCGACGGGATGCGGGCTACCTCCGGTGGCGGTGATGACGAGGAGACGCCCAGGCTGCCCGTCCTCTCCATCGTCAGCTACTTCATCCCGCATCCGCTCGCCGTCTACTGAGTCCCTGCGCCCGGGCTGGAGCTGTCTCCGGCCCGGGCGTGTCCTTTTGCTTCCACATGTGTGGAAGTGAAGAGCACGGGCACGGACACCCTCACCCCGTCCCTCTCCCAGAGGGAGAGGGACGGTAAGCGCTGTTGTCCTCTGTTCACCCGGCTTTCCTCACCTGTCGGGCTTCGAACTCGTGTCCGAGTGACCCGTTCAGGTCGTGACGTTGCTCCCCGCCCGGAGCGGTTTCCACTCCGCTTCGTGTGCTGCAATCGGCCGTGTTCGTCGAGGGGGCTCTCCGGAAGCGCGCCCCCGGGGAGCGGCCTTGCCCGTACGTTTCGCCTCGCGGTTGATGCTCGTCCTCGCCCTCGT
>QKJM01000105.1 GCA_003249315.1 Archangium sp. | reverse complement strand
TGTAGACGTCTACAAGTGCGGGCCCGCGAGAGAAGCACCTCTCTCAGCTCCTCACAGTGGGCCAGATGAGGCCGATGGCTCTCGAACTGGCACGAGGTGAGGATGCGTCCACCCTCCCACCTCGCCCCACTCGGGTGGGGAGGTGCCCTCTACCCTGGGCGCGCTCCGTGGTAGAGGTGGAGTCGTTGGACAGCCAACAGCAGGCTCCCGGAGGCCTGTTCGCGCGGACCCTCGAGATTCATGAGACTTCCCCTGATTGGCACCCTCAAGCTGCGTGGTCGCCTGACCCTTTACGTCACCCTGCTGGCCGTCGTCCCGCTGGTGCTCCTCAACGCGGTGGGTTCGAGGAGCACGCGAGGACTGATGCGGGAGCAGATCCACGAGATGCTGCTCATCGAGGCGGAGGGGTTGAGGGACCTGGTGGAGGCGTCGCTGGTGGAGCGGGAGACGAGCGTGCGGAGCTGGGCGGAGGACGCCGCGCTTCGGGAGGCGCTGCGCTCTGGCGACTACACGCGGAGCGACGCGGTGCTGGCGCGGCTGCAGCTCCGCTACACCACCTTCACCGGGCTGGTGCTCTTCACCGATGAAGGCCAGGCGGTGTCGGCGAGCACGCCGGCGCTGCGCGACTCCTTCTGGGGACAGGAGGCGGCGGTGCGCGCGACGCCCTGGTTCAAGGAGGCGCAGCGGGGGCGCTTCACCAGCGAGACGCTCCTCCAGGAGGATCCGGTCTTCGGCATGCGGGTGCTGCACCTGGCGACGCCGGTGATGGAGTCGAAGGGAGGGCGGCGGCTGGGCGTGCTGCTGGCGGCCTACGACTGGGGTCAGGTGGGCGAGGTGGTGAAGGCCGCGCTGGAGCGGGCCCGCTCGCGCGGCCATGACAGCTTCGCCCTCGAGGTGCTCACCCCCTCGGACGAGATGATCTTCGATTCGCGCGGACAGGAGGCCCGGAGCATCCCCGACGCGGTGAGCGTGGAGGCGGTGGACGGCCGGGACTTCCAGGATGTGGGCGACGGCTGGCGCTTCCGGGCGCTGGCGGACCCCCGGGAAATCTACGCCCCGGTGAACCGGTTCGCGAAAGTGGTGGGGGGCATGACGGCGGGGGTGGTGCTGCTCATCGCCATCGCCGCCCTGCTGCTCTCGCGAAGCATCACCCGCCCCATCACCCGCCTCAACGAGGCGGTGCGCCACATCGTCCAGGAGGGGGACCTCACCCAGACACTGGAGGTACACTCGACGGACGAGGTGGGGGAGCTGGCCGAGTCCTTCTCGCAGATGGTGGACAACCTGCGCGCCTCGGTGCGGAGCCTTCAGCGCGGCACGCGCGTGCTCACCGACACGGTGACCGAACTGACGCGCACCGCCGAGCAGCAGGAGAACAACCTCACCCACCAGGCGACGGCGCTGCAGCAGACGCAGGTGACGGCGGAGGAGATAAAGCAGACGTCCCTGGTGGCCGCGAACAAGGCGTCCGCGGTGCTCGAGGTGGCCACCCGCGCCGAGGAGCTGGGCCATAGCGGCGAGCAGGCCCTTCAAATCAGCATGGTCGGCTTCCAGCGGCTCAGCGCGCAGATGGAGGAGATGATCGAACGCATCGGCCGGCTCAACCACCGGGCCCAGCAGATCGGCGGCATCACCCTGACGGTGAAGGACCTGGCGGACCGCTCCAACATGCTGGCGCTCAACGCAGCCATCGAGGCGGTGCGCTCCGGCGAGCACGGCAAGGGCTTCAGCATCGTCGCCAAGGAGATCCGCACCCTGGCCAACCAGTCCATCCAGGCCACCAGCCAGGTGCGGGAAATCCTGAACGACATCACCCAGGCCATCATCCTCACCGTGAAGCTGAGCGAGGAGGGCCGGGCGCGGATGGAGACGGGCATGAAGCAGGCTCGCGCCAGCGGCGGGAGCATCCAGGCGCTCTCCGCCATCGTGCAGGACAACGTGGGAGCGGTGCGGCAGATCTCCTCCGCGGTGAACCAGCAGAACGTCGGCATCGAGCAGATTACCAGCGCCGTCACGGACCTCTCCCAGATGATGGCCGACACGATGGAGGGACTGCAGGCCTCCCAGCGCGTCACCCAGGCGTTGCGCGACGTGGCCGCGCAGATGGAAGAGGTCGCGCGCACCTACCGGGTATAAGGGATGCCCCCATGAACACACCTCCTCGCGCGCTCATCCTGGATCTCGGAAACGTCCTCGTCTTCCACGACAACGCCCTGCTCTTCCGACGGTTGGGAGCCCGGACGGGCCTGCCGCCGGCCGAGGTCGAGCAACGGCTGGCCGGAGAGGGCTGGACGGCCGCGAACCGAGGCCTGGTGGGGGCCGACGGCCTGCGCCACGACGTGTCCCGGGCGCTGGGGGTGGAGCTGTCACCGGAGGAGTTCTTCGAGCTGTGGAACTGCCACTTCACCCTGCACGAGGAGGTGCTGCCGCGGGTGGAGGGACTGGTGGGGCGGGTGAAGCTGGCGCTGCTCTCCAACACCAACGTGGTCCACGCGGCGTACCTGCGCCCGCGGCTGCCGGTGCTGGAGCGGTTCGACCATGTGTTGCTGAGCTGCGAGGTCGGCCAGGTGAAGCCGGAGCCCGCCATCTTCCACGAGGCGCTGCGCCGCCTGGGCTGTGCGCCACGCGAGGCGGCCTTCTTCGACGACCTGCCGGAGTTCGTCTCGGCGGCGAGCGCGCTGGGCCTCCGCGGCCACCTCTTCACCACCGCCGCCGCCTTCGACGAGCAGCTCCGCGCGCTGGGTCTGTAGGCGGGTGCCCCTCAGGGCCTCGGGCGCGCCTGCTGCTCGGGGCGCCCGGGCAGCCACCGCCGCAGTCGCGCCAGCAGCGAGCGCCCACGGAGCTCCCGGGGCTCCATCCGGTAGACGGAGACCGGCAGGTTCTTGAGCGCACCCCGGCCCAGGCGCACCACCGTCGCCGACACCCGGCTCCGCACCTGCCGCACCACCGGCTCGCTCACGTAGAGGCTGCCGGGCCGGGCCAGCGCCTCCAGGCGCGCCGCCAGGTTCACCCCCTCGCCGAACACGTCCCCATCCCGGTGGACCACCATCCCCTGGTGGATGCCGATGCGCAGCTCCACCCGACGCTCGCCCGACACGGACGCGTTGCGCGCGCCCAGCGCCGACTGCAGCGCCAGCCCACAGGCCACCGCCGGCAGCGCCTCGTCGAACTCCACCAGGAAGCCATCCTCGAGCTGCTTGATTTCACGGCCTCCGTGACCCGACAACAGCTCGCGCACCAGCCGCCAGTGCTCCGCGCGCAACTCCCGCTCGAGCACCTCGTCCCGCCGGGCCTGGGGGCTCAGCCTCACCATGTCCGTGAACATGATGGTGGCCGTCTTCTTGGGTTCCGGTTCCGGTACCTCCGCCATCAACACGTCTCCTTCCCCCCCTTCCAGCCAGGCGGATGTTACCTTACCGACACTCGCTGCGTCTGCCCGCGCCCCCCAGCCGGGCGAGCGAGAAAACCCGGACCCCCTCGGCCCGGACGGGACGAGGCGCTCCATCCTCATGCGCCTCGCTTCCAGCTTCTACAAACAATGAGTTGAATTCATGGATAACGCGATGCACCACGAGGCCGCAAGCCAGGAAACGGGCAAGCGTCGGGGAAGCAACATGAGGAGGCACGCTCCTGTTCGCCAGATGGTGTAAGGCCGGGGGTGCCCCATGTCCGAGGATCCAAACGCACCGCTGTGGCCCCCGCTGCTGCTGACGCTGGGGGTGCTGTTAGTGGCGGCGGAGCTGCGGTACCAGAAGCTGGCGCTCAGCGCGCTGGCGGCGCTGGTGTTTCTGCCCACCGCGTGGAGGTTGCTGACGCGCCGGTGGGTGAGAGGGGACGTGCTCCGCGGGCTGGGGGCGGGCTTCCTCGCCAGCCACGTCCCTCTGCTGGTGGGGGCCTGCTCCACGCTGGACCGACCCGAGTGTCGGATCCGCCTGTGCCTGGACGGACTGATGGCCGGGGCGCCCTGGGTGCCCTGGGCGGGGGTGCTGGGAGTGCTGCTCTACTGGGCGTGGGCGCCACCACCCCCGGGGTGAGGACGAGCAGTGGTTGCACGGACGAGCAGTCCTTCCGGTTATGCTGCGATGGAGGGCGAAAGCCCCGCGGGTTGAGAGCAATGGCGACGAAGCACCACATCTACCTGGTCCCCGGCTTCTTCGGCTTCGCCAATCTTGGAGAGCTGCTCTACTTCGGGCACGTGCGCGACTACATCGTGGCGGAGCTGGCCCGGCGCGGCGTGGAGGCCGAGGTGGTGCAGGTGCTCTCCCACCCCACCGGCTCCATCCGCACCCGCGCGGCGGATCTGCTCAAGGTGGTGGAGGCCACCGCGGCGGGGGACGACGGTCCCATCCACCTCATCGGCCACTCCACCGGCGGGCTGGACTCGCGGCTCTTCGTCAGTCCGGGGGCCTCGCTGGGCGAGGGGTTGGATCCGGAGCCCTTCGCCCGCCGGGTGCGCACGGTGGTGACCATCTCCACCCCCCACGCCGGCACGCCCCTGGCTTCCTTCTTCCTGGGGCTGTTCGGCCAGCGGATGCTGCAACTGCTGTCGCTCTTCACCGTGTACGTGCTGCGCTTCGGCCGGCTGCCGCTGAGCGTGGCCTTCCGCTTCGGACACCTGCTGGCCCGCTGGGATGATCAGCTCGGCTTCCGCGCCACGCTGTTGGATCAGCTCTTCTCCCAGCTCCTCGGGGACTTCTCCGACGAGCGCCGAACGGAGCTCGTCCGCTTCCTGGGGGACGTGGGTAACGACGCCTCGCTCGTGCCCCAGCTCACCCCGGAGGGGATAGAGCTCTTCAACACCACCACGCGGGACCGGCCCGGGGTGCGCTACGGCTCGGTGGTGACGCAGTCGAGGCAGCCCTCCTGGCGCGCGCGGCTGGGCGCGGGGTTGGACCCCTACGCGCAGGTCACCCACACCGTGTACTCCTTCCTCTACGGACGGACGCAGCGGATGCCGCTGACGGCGGTGCCTCCCTGCAACCAGGAGCAGACGACGCGGCTGGTGGAGGAATATGGGGCGATGCCGGGCCCGAGGGCGTGCGATGGCATCGTCCCCACGCGCTCCCAGGTGTACGGGCGGGTGCTGGCGGCGGTGCGAGCGGACCACCTGGACGCCATCGGCCACTTCGACCAACCGGCACACCGGCCACCCCACGTGGACTGGCTCATCTCCGGCTCGGGCTTCCGCCGGCTCCAGTTCGAGCGGATGTGGCATGAAGTGATGGAGTTCGTCCTGCTGAACACCTGATACGACGGGTGCCCATGTTCCCTCTACGAACCTTCTTGGTGCTGACGCTGCTGGCGAGTCTCGCGGGCTGTGCCAGCGCGCCCCGGCCCCAGCCCTCGCCCGAGCGCGTCCCCGTGCTGTTCGTCCACGGGACGGATGACAATCCCAATGCCTTTCACGCGATGCGCCGGGCCTTCCTGGAGGCGGGCTGGCCGGAGGAGCGGCTCTCCGCGGTGCGGATGCACCCCAACAATGGCCAGGCGCCCATCGAGGTGCTCGCCTGGCAGGTACGCCGGGCGGCGCGAGGACTGCGCGAGCGCACGGGCGCCGAGCGCATCGACGTGGTGGGCTTCAGCCTGGGCGCGCTGGTCTCGCGCTACTGGCTGCAGGAGCTGAGGGGCCACCTCCACGTGCGCCGCTTCATCTCCATCTCGGGGCCGCACCAGGGGACCTACCTGGCCTATGTGCGGAGAGAGCCGGCCCTGGTGCAGATGCGCCCTGGCAGCGACTTCCTGCGCGCGCTCGAGCGCCCCCGGAAGGACCCCTTCGGAGAGACCGAGGTCCTCTCCTTCTGGACGCCGCTGGATACCACCATCCTCCCCGCCGACAGCTCGCGTCTGCCGGGAGCCATCGAGCGCACCTTCCTCGTGCCCCTTCATCCGATGATGCTGAGCAGCCCGGAGGTCCTCTCCGCCGCGGTGGAGGAGCTGGCGCGACCCGAGCACGAATGACGGCAGGGAGCAGGCGCGGTCGGGCTCGCCGGCCCCCCTGCCCTCGGAGGGTCGCCCCGACTTGGCCGCGGGTCCACGCATCCCCATCCTCGAGGAATCGGGGTCACCCCCGGAGGGATGCACGACCATGAAGTTTCCCAGCCACATCGCGCTACCTCGCGAGACGCGCGAGGCGCTCATCGAGCTGCTCAACACCTGCCTGGCCACCTCCATCGACCTGCACTCGCAGGTGAAGCAGGCCCACTGGAACATCCGTGGCAAGCACTTCCTGAGCTGGCACGAGCTGTTCGACGAGGTGGCCACGCACGTGCGCGAACAGACGGACCAGCTCGCCGAGCGCGCCGGAGCCCTCGGGGGCTATGCCCAGGGCACCCTCCGCCTGGCCGCCAGACACACCGAGCTCGACGAGTACGACTTGAGCGCCATCACCGGGGATGACCACCTGCGCATCCTGGTGGACCGCATCGCCCGCTACGGAGAGCTGCTCCGCGACCGCATCCACCGCAGCGACGAGCTGAACGACCCGGTCACCACCGACATGCTCACCCGGATTCTGGGCGAGGTGGAGCACGACCTGTGGCTCCTCGAGAGCCACCTGTACGGGCGTTCCCGCATGGAGCGCGAGGAGGCCGCCCCTCCTGAAATCCCCGAGGAGCTCACCCCCTCCACCAACGCCTGAGCCCGCCCCTCCAGGCCACCCTCCGCCTGCTCCGAGGTGCGCGCTGGGCGCCCGGCGGATATAGAGGGGCGATGACGCCGGGAAACATGGAAGGAAAGGTCTGCCTCATCACGGGAGCCACCTCGGGCATCGGCCTGGAGTCCGCGCGGGCGCTGGCGAGGCAAGGCGCTTCGGTGGTGCTGGTGGGGCGGAACGAGGACCGAGGGAAGGCCGCGCTCGCCGAGGTACGCCGCACCGAACCAGAGGCGAAGCTGGAGCTGATGCTCGCGGACTTCACCCGGCTGGACACCGTCCACCAGCTCGCCGCGGACTTCCAGTCCCGCTACTCGCGGCTGGACGTACTCCTCAACAACGCGGGCCTCATCATCGACCGGCGCAAGGTGACACCGGACGGCTTCGAGGCCACCTTCGCCACCAACCACCTCGCCCACTTCGTGCTGACGAACCTGCTGCTGGAGACGCTGAAGGCGAGCGGTCCGTCGCGCGTGGTGAACGTGTCCTCCGAGGCCCACCGCGCCGGCTCGCTCACCTTCCTCGATGACCTGCAGGCCGAGCGCGGCTACCTGGGCATGAGGGTGTATGGCAACTCGAAGCTGGCCAACATCCTCTTCACCCGGGAGCTGGCGAAGCGGCTGGCGGACACGCGGGTGACGACCAACAGCCTCCACCCGGGCACGGTGCGTACGGGCTTCGGCCACAACACCGAGGGCATCTTCCGTCACCTGGTGAAGCTGGCCTCGCCCTTCATGCTGTCGGCCGAGGGAGGCGCCCGCACCTCCGTGTACCTGGCCTCCTCGCCGGAGGTGGAGGGAGTCAGCGGCAAGTACTTCATCCGGTGCAAGGAGGCCCGGGGAACTCGGGCCTCCCGCGACGACGCCGCCGCCGCGAAGCTGTGGGAGAAGAGCGTCGAGCTCACCGGCGTGGGGGGCTGAGCCCTCACGAGCCCCTTCGCGGACGCACACCCGGTG